>DATACM010000428.1:0-1894 GCA_036259055.1 Acidimicrobiales bacterium
GCCTGAACCGGCGGTGCGCATCATGAATCGGAGGAGGGGCAGGCCAGCCAGATCCGTCCCGTAGGTGTCAGCGCGCAGGCGGAGGTCATCGCCGAAGAGCCGGGAAAGCTCTGCCGAGTCCGCTGTGCAGCCGACCCACGCGAGGAGTGATACGTAGTACGCGGTCTCGCGCTCGAGCCGGTCGAATCCGGCCGCGTCCGCTAGGCGCCGTGGCGTGAGTGTCCCCTCGAGTGGTGGGATTTGAGGGCAGCCATCCCTGACGGTGGAAGGGCCCTGATGGAGCCGAACCGCCCGCACCCCTGATACGTCCGAGGTCCTCCGAGGGCCTCTACGGGCGTCTGGTGGGCTGGTTCTGCGGGGGATCCACCCGCGAGGGGGGCCAACGCGTGATCTTCGGCGTGATCCCGACCAAAGGCTCACGAAGGAGATTGCCGCGTTGGCCCTCGACCAGTCTGCCCTCACCGACCTGCTCGACGCCCTCCGTTCGGGCGGAGACCTCGACTTCCTGCGGGAGGCCATGCAGCTCGTGCTGCAGGCCCTGATCGACCTGGAGGCGACCCAGCACATCGGCGCCGCCCGCTACGAGCGCACCGAGAACCGCACCACCCACCGCAACGGCAGCCGCTCCCGGCTCCTCTCGACCAAGGCCGGTGACGTGGAGCTGGCCATCCCCAAGCTGCGCCACGGCAGCTTCTTCCCTGCCCTCCTCGAGCCACGCCGGCGCATCGACCGGGCCCTGTGGGCGGTGGTCATCGAGGCGTTCGTGCACGGCGTGAGCACCCGCAAGGTCGACGACCTGGTGGCCGCCCTGGGCATCGACGCCGGGGTGTCCAAGAGCCAGGTCAGCCGCATCTGCGGGGAGCTCGACTCGGTGGTGGCCGCCTTCCGGGAGCGGCGCCTGGACCACAGCGAGTTCCCCTACGTCTTCCTGGACGCCACCTACGTCAAGGCCCACGAGGGCGCCCACGTGGTGTCCAAGGCGATCATCGTGGCCACCGGCGTCACCGCCGACGGCAACCGGGAGGTGCTGGGCCTGGCCGTGGGCGACAGCGAGGACCGCGCCTTCTGGACGGCGTTCCTGCGCTCGCTTCGGGCACGAGGCCTCTCGGGTGTCCGCCTGGTGATCTCCGACGCCCACGAGGGGCTCAAGGCCTCGATCGAGCGGGTGATGCTCGGGGCCTCGTGGCAGCGATGCCGCGTGCACTTCCTGCGCAACGTCCTGGCCAAGGTGCCCAAGGGATCGTCGGAGATGGTGGCGGCGGCCATCCGCACCATCTTCGCCCAGCCCGACGCCGCCGCCGTGGCCGACCAGCTCGACTCGATCGCCGCCAAGCTCGGCCGCCAGTTCTCCGCCGTGGAAGCCATGCTGCGCGACGCCGCCCCCGATCTGTGCGCCTTCAGTGCCTTCCCCCAGGCCCACTGGAAGAAGATCTGGTCGACGAACCCGCTCGAGCGGGTGAACAAGGAGATAAAGCGCCGCACCAACGTCGTGGGCATCTTCCCCAACGAGGCCTCCGTGCTGCGCCTCGCCGGCTCGGTGCTCCTCGAGGTCCACGACGAGTGGCAGGTGACCGAGCGTCGCTACCTCTCGGAGGGCTCGATGGCGAAGCTCTACGAGAGCGACAACGATGGTGACGACCGAAAGGAGGTGGGCACCAAGAGCAACGAGCTGCTCGCCGGCTGACAATCCAGCTACACGTCGCCGACGATCACGCCAGCGCTCTCATTTCCCACCACTCGCGGGGACGCCGCCGACGGCCGTGGTAAATGACCTCTCGGTCACGGTGCTCGAAGAGCCAGCGCTGTCACTCTTCGAACGCCTGCCGGCGCTTCTCTACGTCCTGCCGGTAACGCTCATTCGTCTGCTCAGGCCAGGATGCGTCGCTGATCACGT
>DATACM010000429.1:0-15082 GCA_036259055.1 Acidimicrobiales bacterium
GGCCTCATACGACCTGCGACGGCTCCGGCTCAAGGGCTTCATCGAGCGCATCGACGGGACAAACACCTATCGCGTGACCGCCCACGGCCTTCGCATCGCCGCCTTCTTCACCCAGTTGGCCGCCCGGGTGGTGGTCCCTACGCTGACCCAGCTCACGGGACTCGGCCGGCCACGGCCGCCAGCCCCGCGTCCCCTCACCGCCGCGTGGGGCAGCTACGAACGCGAGCTGACACGACTGCTGCGCTCGGCTCGCCTCGTCGCCTGATGCGAAACTTGCCTCAAGTGTTCAGGACCAGGTTCTCAAGCGCGAGCTAGGGAGCTCGCCTCGGCCGCCGGCCGGGCGAAAAAAATGTTCGGCGCGTCGGCCACGGCGGGAAGAAGTCGGCCACGATCTCTGTCGATGGGTGTATCGGCTTGGCCCCTTCGGGGGTCTGAGAGGTGCAAGCGGCGTCCCGCCCGGGGCGCCGGGGGTCTTCACGCGGAGGAAGCATGTTCGCTCGGGGAGTCGAGCGCCGGCGCCGGCCGTCGCCCGACGTGGTCGGAACGGTGTACCGGTGTGCCAAGTGCGCCGCCGCGCTCGAGCTCGAGCGGGTCGTGAGCGTCGAGGTGGAGCGGGGCGACCACGGGGTCACGGGCTACGTGGTCTTCGTCCACCACTGCCCGTGCACGCCGGTGGGGCTGCGGGCCACCCGGGCGTGGGCGACCCACCCGGCCTTCGTGGCCCTGTTCGGCCGCCAGCCCTGGCTGCCCTACCGGGCGCCCTTCCGCTACGGGACGGTCACCGAGGACGACCCGGTGGTGGCCCGCTGGCGCTGGGAGCTCGAGCAGGTGGCCGACTCGGGCGAGTTCCTGCTCTTCCTCGACGAGGCGTCGGGTCGGGGCGAGGTCGCCTGACCCCTCACCTCTCATCCGGGTAACCGCATCGTCGCCGGTCGGAAACCGGCCGTTCACAGGCGGGCCGTAGCCTCCGGTCCGTGGAGAGGTTCGTGGTGCGGATGTGGCTGCCGGACCGTCCCGGGGCTTTGGGCGCAGTGGCCAGCCGGATCGGGGCGGTGCGGGGCGACGTGGTGGGCATCGACATCCTCGAGCGCGGCGCGGGCCGGGCGATCGACGAGCTCGTCGTCGAGCTGCCGGACCCCGGCCTGGTGGCGTTGCTCGTCTCGGAGATCGACCAGGTCGACGGTGTCGACGTCGAGGACGTCCGACCCGCGCCCGAGCACCTCCACGACCCCCGCCTGGACGCCCTCGAGACAGCCGCCGCCTTGGTCGCCGCCGCCAGCCCGTCGGCGCTCCTCGACGTGCTCGTCGCCCGGGCCCGGCTCGACTTCGAGACCGAGTGGTCGGCGATCGTCGACGTGGACGATCGTCTGCTGCGGGCATCGGACGGAGCGCCACCGCCGCCGGCGTGGCTGATCGCCTTCGTGGGCGGGAGCCGGTCGTCGGCGGCGGTGACGGCGGGGGAGTGCGGGCCCGACGACATCGCCTGGGCCGGTCTGGCTGCAGGGCGGCTGGCTCTCGTCCTCGGCCGTTGCGGCCGTCCCTTCCGGGCCCGGGAGCGGCGCCAGCTGGCGGCGGTCGCCCGTATCGCCGACCACCAGCACGGCGCCCTCACCACCCGAGCCGCGCCTCCCATCCTGGCCGAGCCCACGCCGGCCTGAAGGCTCCTCCCGTCCGGCGACGGGGTCCCGACCTCCCCAGGGTGCCCGTCGCCGGCTGGGGGAGACGGGGCCGACGCGTTTCAATTGACCGGGCCGGCCGTGGGACCGGTACGGTGGCGGCGTGCGCGTGGGAATCCTTACTGGCGGAGGTGACTGTCCCGGGCTGAATGCCGTCATCCGCGCCGTCGTCCGGCGGGCCGAGCGGCACTACGGCGACGAGCTCGTCGGCTTCCGTGACGGATGGCGAGGAGTCCTGGAGGGTGACGTCGTCCCTCTCGACGTGGAGCGTTGCCGAGGCATCCTGCCCCGGGGCGGCACGATTCTCGGCACGTCCCGCACGAACCCGTACAAGAGCGACGACGGGCCGGCCAGGGCGGTCCAGACGCTCAAATCGGAGCGGGTCGACGCCCTGATCGCCATCGGCGGCGACGACACCCTGGGCGTCGCCAAACGCCTCAACGAGGAGGAGGACGTCAGCGTCGTCGGCGTCCCCAAGACGATCGACAACGACCTGTCGGCCACCGAGGTCACCTTCGGTTTCCACACCGCCGTCCAGATCGCCACCGACGCCATCGACCGCCTCCACACGACGGCCGAGTCCCACAACCGGGTCATGGTCGTCGAGCTCATGGGCCGCTCGGCAGGGTGGATCGCCACCTACGCGGGGATCGCCGGGGGAGCCGCCGAGATCCTCGTCCCCGAGGAGGAGTTCGACATCGAGAAGGTGTGCGAGCGGCTCCGTCGCCGCCACGAGCGGGGGCGCTTCGCGTCGATCGTCGTCGTCGCCGAGGGGGCCAAGCCCAAGGAGGGCACGATGGTCCTGCAGTCGGGCGAGGTCGACGAGTTCGGCCACGAGCGCCTCGGAGGAATCGCCAACAAGGTGGCGGAGGAGATCGAGAAGGGCACCGGCTTCGATACGAGGGTGACGATCCTCGGCCACGTCCAGCGAGGGGGCACACCCACCGCCTTCGACCGGGTGCTGGCAACCCGCTTCGGCGTCGCCGCCATCGAGGCGGTCCACGACGGCGCCTTCGGGCAGATGGTCTCCCTGCGGGCGGGCGACATCGTGCGGGTGCCCCTGGAGGAGGCGGTGGGCGAGTCCAAGACCGTCGACCCCCAGCTGTTCCACGGAGTGGCCGAGGTCTTCTTCGGGTGACCGAGCGGCGGGCGACTGCGCCTGCCGCGGCGAGATGGGCCGACGAGCTGGCGGCGTGGGCGATCCCGCCGGAGATCCTTGCCGCCGCTCCGGAGTCGCCGTGGGGGTTCCCGCCGGCACTGTTCCAGGCGGCCGAGCCCGAGGCGGTGCCCGACAGCCCTTCCCGGCGGCGGGCGGTGGAGGCGCTGGGCGACGGCGGGACCGTTCTCGACGTCGGGTCCGGCGCAGGTGCCGCCAGCCTGGCCCTCGTGCCCCCGGCGGACACCATCGTGGCCGTGGACGAGAGCCCGGAGATGCTGGCCGCCCTGGCGGCCGCCGCCGACGAGCGGGGCGTGGCCCACGTCGAGCAGGTCGGTCGGTGGCCCGACGTGGCCGCGTCGGTGCCCCGGTCCGACGTGGTCGTGTGCCACCACGTGTTCTACAACGTGCCCGACCTGGCCGCCTTCGCCCTCGCCCTCGACGACCACGCCCGGCGCCGGGTGGTCGTCGAGCTCACCGCCACCCATCCCCTCACCGCCCAGGCCCCGCTCTGGCGCCACTTCCACGGCATCGACCGACCCGAGGGACCCACGGCCGAGCTGGCCGTGGCGGTGCTCGAGGAAGCGGGGCTGACGGTGAGGGCCGAACCCTTCGCCTCGCCGCCCCGTCCCCGGCCCGACCGCGCCGCGTGGGTGGCGTTCGTCCGCCGCCGGCTGTGTCTCCCCCCAGAGCGGGACCCCGAGGTGGACGCCCTGCTGCCGGCCGACGACGCCCTGCTCCGACCCCGCCAGGTGGTCACCGTGTGGTGGGACACCTGAGTGTGCGCGGTTCTGGCGCGCTCAGAGCGCGAGATCCCGCGACTTGCCTCACCCAATTCGCTCAGGAGTTGGCTCCGGCCTCCTCGAGCAGGGCGCGGAGGGGGTCGAGGAGGGCGGGGGTGGCGGCGACGACCGACCCCGACTGGGGGACCGGGCCCTCGAGACCTTCGACCCGCGCCCCGGCGGCGGCGGCGATGACCGCCCCGGCGGCCAGGTCCCAAGGCTGCAGGCCCGACTCGTAGTAGGCGTCGACCCGGCCGCACGCCACCCAGCACAGATCGAGCGTTGCCGCGCCCATGCGGCGGATGTCCCGGACCGCCGGCAGCACCGTCGCGAGCATGCGGGCCTGGCGCGCCCTGCGCTCGGGCAGGTAGGAGAAGCCGGTGGCGACCAGCGACTGGGACAGGTCGGTGGCCTCCGACGGGGCGACCGGCTCGCCGTTGCACCTCGCCCCCCGCCCGGCCACCCCGGTGAACAGCTCGTCACGCGTCGGGTCGTAGACGACGCCGACGACCCCCTCGCCGTCGACCTCGGCGGCGATGGACACCCCGAAGGCGGGGTGACCGTACAGGTAGTTGGTGGTGCCGTCGAGGGGGTCGATGACCCAGCGCACGCCGCTGGCGCCCTCCCGGCTGGCGCCCTCCTCGGCGACGATGGCGTCGTCGGGGCGGGCCCGGGCCAGCCCCTCCACCAGCAGCTGCTCCGAGGCCCGGTCCATGTCGCTCACCAGGTCGGTCGGGCTCGTCTTGGTGCCCACGTTGTCGTCGTCGACGCGCGCCGAGGCCCGGCCCTCGAGGAGGAGGGCGCCGGCGTCTCGCGCCAGGCCGGAAGCGATGTCGAGAAGGGAGTCGAGGTCGTCCACGGCCCTCACCGTAGGGGCAGTACCGTCGGCGCGATGGGACCGGGGCTGGTCGACCTGCGCTCCGACACCGTCACCCACCCCACCCCCGAGATGCGGCGGGCCATGGCCGAGGCCGAGGTGGGCGACGACGTCTACGGCGAGGACCCCACCGTGAACGCCCTGGAGGAGAGCTTCGCCGAACGGGTCGGAAAGGACGCCGCCCTCTTCGTGCCCTCGGGCACCATGGGCAACCAGCTCGCCCTCCGGCTGCTCGCGCCGCCCGCCACGACCGTCGTCGTCGGCCGCCGCCAACACCTCGTCATCTACGAGGACGGGGCGGGCGGGCGCAACGCCGGCGTGCAGTTCCACACCGTCGACGACGCCGACGGCACCGTCTCGCCGAAGGACGTGGCCTGGGCGGTCGAGGCGGCCGAGCACCACCAGCCCCGGCCCTCGCTCGTCTGCGTGGAGAACACCCACATGCCCGCCGACGGGGCACCCTGGCCGTTGGAGGCCATGGAGGCGCTCGGCGCCGCTGCGGGTTCGGCCGGCCTGGCTGTCCACCTCGACGGCGCCCGCCTGTTCAACGCCGAGGTGGCCACCGGGACGCCGGTGGCCGCCTATGCCCGTCCCGCCACCACCGTCATGTGCTGTCTCTCGAAGGGGTTGTGCGCGCCGGTGGGCTCGGTCCTGGCGGGTCCCGGCGAGGTCATCACCGAGGCGCGGCTGGAGCGCCATCGACTGGGCGGGGGCATGCGCCAGGCGGGCGTCATCGCCGCGGCCGGACTCGTCGCCCTGCGCACCATGGTCGACCGGCTCGCCGACGACCACCGCCGGGCCCAACGCCTGGCCGAGGCGGTGGCCGAGCGCTGGCCCGGTGCCGTCGCCGCGCCCGAGAGCATCCGCACCAACGTGGTCACGTTCGCCCATCCGGACACCGCGGCCCTTCTGGCCCACCTCCGGTCGGAGGGAGTGGCGGCCGGCACCATCGCCCCGGGCGTCGTGCGCCTGGTGACCCACCACGACGTCGACGACGCCGGCTTCGAACGTGCTGCGAAGGCCCTGTCCACTGCGCCGTAGCGATTAGGCGGCCTCCGGGGGCCCGCGCTGTCTTGAGTTGCGGAAGGAGTTGTGCGATGTCATATCCGGATGTCGTCTACCGCGGTGAGACGGGCGAGATCAGCGCGGAGCTCAGGAGAGGCGATGCCGAGCCCGACCTGCAGACGGTCCGGCTCTTCAACGGGGCGAGCGGAAGGACGCTACGGCGAGTTCCTGTTCGTGCCTGAGGGCGGTCTGCATGCCTTTCGGAATGAGTCCGGCGCGCCAGCGTCGATGCTCATCCTCTTCGCGCCCGGAGCCCCTGGTGAGGGCTACTTCGAGGGACTGGTCGAGATGGCCGCGTCTGGCCGTCAGCTCGACGAGGATGCGCGGGCCGAGTTCTTCATTCGTCACGACACCTACTGGGTGTGACCAGACGTGGGCGTGATGACGCCCAGCCGTTCACACGCAGTCTGCGCCTACGGCCCCACCGTTCTGGTCCTCTTCAGGGCATCGACGTGTTGGTACACCGCCGCCGTGGTGCGGTCGACGTCACCAGTGGCGAGCAGGTCGAGGAGGGCTCCTCTCAAGAGGGCTAGGGCGAGCGTTCGCCGAGCCACCCCGGCTGATGTCCCGCGTTCGTGCGGGGTCTGCACGGACCTGAGCACGTCCAGCCAGTCGGCGACAGTGGAACGGGCGAAATCACCCCATGGGCCGTCGGGGTCGACCAGCGAGCGGGCGTACCCCTCCGCCCAGAGCGTGAGAAGCGGTCTGTGGCTTTTGACGACGAGCCAGCGCCAGATCTCTGCGACGACGAGATCCAATCCCACCGCGCCGTCGCCCTGTGCTTGCTCATGGAGGCGCTGCAGCAGCTCGAGTTCGTCCTGGCGGGCGCGAGCCAGGAGGGCGCGGACCAGACCGTCCTTCGAGCCGAACAGGAAGAGCAGCACTCGGGGACTGGAACCGATGGCCGCTGCGAGCGGGCGCAGCGAGACGTCAGCCAGACCGTGCTCGAGGACGTAGCGGTACGCGAGCTCGAGGAGCTCGTCTCGACGGGACCGAGGGGGGTGACCGGAGATGCGGGTAACGGTACACTGCGGGAGTGAAACAGTCGTTTCAGTAGGAGGGCAGGATGGAAGAGGCGCCGAGCGGCGCTCGGATCCGCCCGATCGGCCGCCCCGGCGACCTGGGATGGGTGGTCATGGCCCACGGCGAGCTCTACGCCGAGGAGTTCGGCTGGGACTCCAGCTTCGAGGCGCTGGTGGCCCGAATCGTCGCCGACTTCGCCTCACACCACGACTCCGCTCGGGAACAGGCCTGGGTGGCCGAGATCGAGGGGCGCCGAGTGGGCTGCGTCTTCTGCGTCGAGAAGGATGAGGCCACGGCGCAGCTGCGGATCCTGCTCGTCCATCCTGACGCCCGAGGCGTTGGTCTCGGGGGTCGGTTGGTCGACACGTGCGTCCGATTCGCTCGCTCAGCCGGCTACGAGAGGCTGCGCCTGTGGACCAACCATCCCTTGGAGACAGCCCGGCGGATCTACATCGACCGTGGGTTCGTGCTCACCGACGAAGAGCCACATCGCAGCTTCGGTGTCGACCTCATCGGGCAGACCTACGAACTGCACCTCGAGAGTGGTGCATCCCCGCAATCTTGGAGGGCCTCGTCGACCGGAACCGCCTGATCGTCCTGGGCCTCGGCGCGCTTCTCGTCGTCGCGGGCGCAGTCGTTGCCCTCATTCCGTTGGAGACCGCCGACTCGTACTGTGG
This sequence comes from Acidimicrobiales bacterium, assembly GCA_036259055.1. Classification (GTDB taxonomy): domain Bacteria; phylum Actinomycetota; class Acidimicrobiia; order Acidimicrobiales; family AC-14; genus DASZJY01. Next base: position 7,257 of record DATACM010000429.1, read on the forward strand.
GCGGCCCCTGTGGGACGCGGACCGACACGGCCCGTGCGCCGACCGGATGTGACGAGGCGTCGATCGAGAGGGCGTGTGATGAGCGGCTCCAACCTCGCCGCAACCAGGGGGTCGCCGCACTGTCGGCGGCCGGAGCGGTGGCGATCACCGCTCTAGCCATCGGCCTTCGCCGACGACGGCAGGCCCCCTCAGGACCCCTCGAGCTGCGGGCGGCGATACTCGTCCCTCCCGCCAGTCGAGCTCAGGCCGCCTCACCGAACGACGAGCCTTGTCCGGTTCGTCAGCGCCAGTCGACGCGGACGAACAGGTGCCACCCGAGCCACATCCACCCTGCCAGCAGAGCGAGGCGGAAGGGCCACCGGCGCAGGACGGCGTCGAGGGCTTGCCCGATCGTCGCCACACGTCCAGTCCTTCGGGCGGCCAGCTCGAGCCCCAGGGCGGCGAGGGCGATGGCGCCGTAGCCGAGCAGGGTGACCAGCCGCGTCATCGTGTCATCGTCGGGCCAGGCGCACGGTGCCGAGGACCCAGACGGCGAAGGCGGCCGCTCGGGCCGGCTGGGAGTCGAGCAGCGCGTTTGCCAACGAGCTGAGCGTCGGATGCTCGTGCCTCGGCTGCTGGAGGAAGGCAGCCAGTTGCCACAGCCCCGCCGCTGCGCCCAGTACCACCCACGCGCCCCCTCTGGGAGCGACGACCCGTGGCTCGGTCCGCCCTCGGCTCAGCGCGCCGATGAACGCGCCCGCCGCTCCGGCGAGGAGGACGGCGGCCGTCGCCGCCGCCGAGAACGGCGGGCGGGACACGGCCCACCACGCGTAGCCGAGCAGCAGCGCGATCGCTCCGGTCCAAGCAGCCAGGCGGCGGGCTGGCGTTGTGCCACCGTCGTGAGCGTGCACTCGGCTTCATCATGTTCCTCGCGGCGGAGCCGTGCTGGCATGGCGCCGGCCGGTGCTCGTCTGGGCCCATGTGCTGCGGCTCGCGTGGGGTTCCACGTACGTGGCGTTCGGCTTCCTCGCGACCATCGTCATCGGTTGGCTCTGGCTTCTCACCCCGGCCGGCCCCGAGAAACGTATTGACAGATCGACTAGGGCTCCTTACCCTAGGACTAGACAGTTCGACAAGGACTGTCGAGACTGGCAAGGGAGCGAGGATGGGTACGGCGGGGGGCGTCGGGCAGGCCGGGACGGAGCCGCGAAATCGCGACCAGGCCTTGGGTCGGAGGAGACGACGGCGGTGGGCATTACCCCTGGCCGTCGTCATCGGGTCTGCTGCTGGTGCCGTCGGGCTGGCCTCGCCTGCGTGGGCCGGCGAGCCCAGCGGCGCCGACTTCCCGGCGTTCACCATCTCGCCCCGGTCGGGACTGCCGGGGACCGCCGTCACCGCGTCGGGTGCCGGCTGCACGGGAGCCCAGGGCGGCCAGGTCTCGTTTAACCGGGTGGGCCACGAGGCCCCTCTCGTCACCACCGCCATCACCGTTCACAGCTCGGGCGAGTGGGCATCGACGGTGAGCGTCCCTGTCGACGTCCCTGCCGGTGAGTACACCATCGGCGCCATCTGCACTTTCGAGCGGGGCACGCCCAACCTCTACCGCGAGAACACCTTCACAGTCGTCGCCGGACCGCCCGGTGGCGACCGGCGACTCAGGGTGACCCCTGCGGCGGTGCCCCTCGGCGGCAGTGCGACCGTCCGCGGTGGTGGTTGCATGCCGCCGGCCTTCGTCATCGCCGCGGTCACGCAGAACGGGTCCGAGCTCGAGGGCGCCCAGGTCGGGAGCCCGAACCCCGCCGGCCAGTGGACGGTTCGCTTCGTCTTCAAGGCCGGATACGTGCACCCGGACGCGACCATCGCGGTCACCGCTCGCTGCGTCGAGGGACCTGGCCGAGTCCGGTTCACCTACGACGACCGCGCCGTCGACGTGCTGCCGGTCCGGTCGGCCGTCGGCGGGAGCCGTGCGTCCAGTCAGGGAGGCGATCGCACGCCGGCGGTCGCCCCGCCGGACCGGAGTGGCTCTCCGGCGTCCGGAGCGGCCGGTCGGGAGGAGGTGGGCGTGGTTCCGGCGGACGCCGCGGCAGAGGAGCCAGGCGGGACCAGCGTCCGGTGGGTCCTCGGCGGGGCCGCGCTGGCGGGGCTTCTCGTCGTGGGGGCACTCAAGGTCCTGCCTCGGCGTCGGTCCTCGCGGTGAAGCGTGTGCCCCGTGGCGGCCGGTCGCGGTGGCGCGGCCGCCCAGGCGATCGCGGACGCGCCGGTCCTAGGAGGTCCTGGAGGACGCGAGCGCACGCCGCCGCGTTGGCGGCCGGGTCGGGCCGCCCTGCGTTAGGGTGCCGGCGCGATGGCTTCCGTAGGACCCGGCCCTCGCCTGCTGCCGGTCGCGGCGCTGCTTCTCGCCGTGGGCTGCGCCACGACGGCCAGCCACGAGATGGTGGCGTCGGCCCCGCTCGCGCCCAGGGCCGCCGCCGCCGAGGCGGCGACGGGAGACCCGGTGGTGGCGACCACCGTGGGGCGCGTCGTGGTGGACCAGGCGTGGACGCCCTTCGCCACCGTGGGTGGCGTCAGGCTCGTCCACCCGTCGTCACGGGTCGAGCGGGTCGGCTTCCACGAGGCGAACCACGACGGCGCCCGTCAGCTCGAGCCCCTTCCTACCGCGGTTGCGCCCACGACCCTCGAGACCCGTGAGCGCCTGACCGGGTCCCGGACCGCCGCCGACGTGGTCGTGGACCCGGCGGTCGAGATCCGCGCCCCTGTCACGGGCAGGGTCAAGCGGGCGGGCACCTACGTCTTGTACTGCGACCACCGCGACGACTACCTGGCGATCGAGCCCGACGAGCACCGCGGCTGGGAGGTCAAGGTCCTGCACATCGACGGCGTCCTCGTCAGGAGCGGCGACCGGGTCATCGCCGGGCGCACCGTGCTCGCGCCCCGCCCGACCCAGCTGCCCTTCGAGTCCCAGGTCGACGAGGTCAGCCCGGTCCGTCCGGCCTGGCCTCACGTCCACATCGAGGTGGTGGACCCCAGCATCCCCGACCGACCGTCGCCGGGCGGCGGCTGCCCGTAGAGGCCCCGAGCCGGAGGCAGCGACCGGGCGGCGTCGGCTAACGGCCCCGCGGCGGTTACCGTCGTCGGCGGAGGCTTCATGCTGTACCGGGTCCTCGCCGACGCCGTCGTGATCGTGCACTTCGGCTTCATCCTGTTCGTCGCCGGCGGAGCGTTGCTGGCATGGCGGTGGCCCGCGCTCGTGTGGGCGCACCTCCCCGCGCTGGCATGGGGCGCCGGGACGGTGACGATCGGCTTCCCGTGCCCCCTGACCGGGGTGGAGAAGCGGCTGCGGCGGCTCGCCGGCGACGACGGCTACGCGGGCGGGTTCGTCGACCACTACGTCGAGGACGTCATCTACCCCGACGAGTACAGCCTCGCCCTGCGCTCACTGGTGGTCGTCGCCGTCGTCGTGGGCTACCTCGGGGTTCGCCACCGGGCGCACACGGCTGTCTAGGGCTGCGGCGATGCCCGAGCTGGTGGAGGAGGTCCCCGGCCGGGCGCTGGCCGTCTACGCCCACCCGGACGACCCGGAGATCTCGTGCGGCGGGACGCTGGCGGCGTGGGCCCGGTCCGGCTGCGAGGTTCACGTCCTCACCTGCACCCGGGGCGAGAAGGGGTCCACCGACCCCGCCGTCGACACTCAGGAGCTGGCCAGGCGCCGGGCCGGGGAGGTCCGCGAGGCGGCCGCGGTTCTGCGCCTGGCCGGCCACGAGGAGCTGCCGGTGGACGACGGCGAGCTGGAGAACTCGCCCGCGCTGCGGGGGCTGATCGTGGCCGCCGTGCGTCGCGTGCGTCCGGAGGTGGTGATCTGTCCCGATCCCACCGCCGTGATCTTCGGCGACACGTACTTCAACCATCACGACCACCGGGTGGTGGGATGGGCGACCCTCGACGCGGTGGCGCCGGCTGCCGCCAACCCTCACTACTTCAGGGAGGCCGGGCCTGCCCACCAGGTGCGTGCGGTGCTCCTCTCGGGCACGCTCGAGCCCAACGTGTGGGTCGACGTCGGCTCGACGCTCGACGCCAAGGTGGCGGCGGTGGGCTGTCACCGCAGCCAGCTGGGGGACGAGAACGAGGAGTGGGTGCGGGCGGTGGTGGTGGGTCGGGCGGAGGGGGAGGGGCGAGCGGCCGGCGTTGCCTACGCGGAGGGGTTCCGTCGCCTGCGGCTGGGATGAGCGATCTCCGTCGTCAAGGACGCCCTCCACGCGGCCGATCCTCGTGGAGATGCCCTTCTCGACCCGTCAGCGCCGGCCCGCCCCCGCCTGCCACTCGCCCATGGCCCGCAGCACGAGGACGGCGACGACCGCCACTCCGCCGGCCGCGATCGCCGCCCCGGTGATCGCCCCGATGCCCTGGGGGACGCCGCAGTCGCCGCTGCACTGCACCCGCACCAGGGCCATCCCGATCAGCAGGCCGGCAATGCCCGCCACGCAGATGGCGGCGAAGGCGACGACCCTCGCGCCCACCGTCGGCAGGGCGGTGGGACCGCGCTCGGGCGGCGGCTCCCGGTCCTCGACCACCGCGGCATCGTAGGCTTCGGTGGACAGCGCCACGTGGGGCGGCGGTCCCACACTCGATGAGGAGGACGGGGCCGGTCTCCGGCCTCGGAAAGGGACGACACTGCGGACGCTGGTCGTGCTGCCGACGTACCAGGAGGCGGACAACATCGCTGAGGTGCTACGGCGCCTTCGCGCCGCCGTCCCCGGTGCCGACATCCTGGTCATCGACGACTCGAGCCCCGACGGCACCGCCGAGCTGGCAAAGGCGGTGGGGACCGAGCTCGGAGGCGTCGACGTCCTCGTGCGACCGGGCAAGGCGGGGCTGGGGAGCGCCTACCGCACCGGCTTCACCGACGGCATCACCCAGGGCTACGACGTCCTCGTCGAGATGGACAGCGACCTCTCCCACGATCCCGCCGCCCTCCCGGCGCTGCTGCGGGCGGTGGAGGGCGGTGCCGACCTGGCCATCGGCTCGCGCTACGTCCCGGGCGGGTCGATCCCGGAATGGCCCTTCCACCGGCGGGCCCTGTCGCGCTGGGGGAACCGCTACGCCGCCGCCGCCCTCCGGCTCCCCGTCCGCGACGCGACGTCGGGCTTTCGTGCCTACCGGGCCACCGCCCTGGCCCACATCGACCTGGGGTCGGTGCGGGCCGACGGCTACGGCTTCCAGATCGAGATGACCTACCGGGTGGTGGCCAAGGGCGGCCGGGTCGTCGAGCTGCCGATCGAGTTCGCCGACCGCGAGCGGGGGGCCTCGAAGATGTCGGGCCGGATCATCGTGGAGGCCCTCGTCCTCGTCACCTGGTGGGGCCTCCGCGACCGCGTCCGGCGGCGCCGGGCCTGACCCCTCAGCATGCCGCCAGGTTGCAGACCGTCCCGCCGGTCGCCCGGACGAGGTCGAGGGGATCGACGTCGAAGTTGGCGTCGGGCGTGCCCGCGCCCGCCCACAGCCGGTCGTAGGCCAAGAGGTCCTCGTCGACGAACGTGCGGAGCGCCCGCCGGTGGCCGAAGGGCGGCACGCCCCCGACCGTGAACCCGGTCGCTTCGCGGACGGCGGCGGGGTCCTGCCGGCGGGCCGACGACCCTCCGGCGGCGGCCGCCAGCTTGGCCTCGTCGAGGCGGTTGGCCCCGCTGACCAGGGCCACGACCGTCTCCCCGTCGACCGAGAACACGAGCGACTTCACGATCGCCCCGACCTCGACGCCTATGGCGCGGGCGGCGTCGGCGGCCGAGCGGGTGCCCTCGTCGAACCGGCGGGGGCGCACGTCGAGCCCCAGGCCGCGCCCCGCCTCGACCACGGCGGCGACGCTGGGCGGGTCCACGGCCGGCCATGCTGGCACACTGCACGCGGTGCCCGACCCCGAGCGCGACCAGGCCGTGCGACCTCGCGACCTGTCCATCCTCCACGTCGACCTCGACGCGTTCTACGCCGCCGTCGAGATCCTCGAGAACCCCGAGCTGGCAGGCCGGGCGGTGATCGTCGGCGGCACGGGAAACCGCGGCGTGGTGGCGGCCGCCTCCTACGAGGCCCGGGCCTACGGCGTCCACTCGGCCATGCCCTCGGGGCGTGCCCGCCGCCTGTGCCCCCACGCCGTGTTCCTCCCGGGGCGGTTCGAGGTCTACGCCGAGTACAGCCGGCGCTTCCACGAGGTGCTCACGTCGTTCACGCCGGTCGTGGAGGGGATCGCCCTCGACGAGGCCTTCCTCGACGTCTCCTCGGTGCGCCGGCTCTCCGGCCCCGCCCCTGAGATCGCCGTGCGCATCCGCCGGAGGGTCCACGAAGAGCTGGGGCTCTGGGCGTCGGTCGGGGTCGGCACGACCAAGCTGGTGGCCAAACTGGCCTCGGAGGCGGCCAAGCCCCGGGCGTCGACGGCTGGTCCGCTGCCGGGGGAGGGCGTGAAGGTCGTCTCCGCCGACGAGGAGGTCGCCTTCCTCCACGCCCACCCCGTCGGGGCTCTGTGGGGGGTCGGGCCGGCGACCCGCCGGCGCCTCGAGCGGTTCGGCGTGCGGACGGTGGGGGATCTGGCCGCCCTTCCGCTGCACACCCTGGTCGACACCCTCGGGCAGGCGTGGGGCCGGTCGCTGCACGACCTGGCCCACAACCGCGACCACCGGGCGGTGGAGCCCGACCGGGCGCCCAAGTCGATCGGCCACGAGGAGACCTACGGCCGGGACCACCACGAGCACGAGCCGCTCCGGCGGGAGGTGGTGCGCCTGGCCGACGCGGTCGCCTCTCGACTGCGCCGCCAGGGCCTGGCCGGGCGGACCGTCACCCTCAAGGTGCGCTTCGGCGACTTCCGCACGATCACCCGGTCTCGCACCGAGCCGGAGGCGCTCGACACCGGGCCCGGGCTGGCCGCCGTCGGGCTGGCCCTGCTCGACGCGGTCGACGTCTCGCCGGGGGTGCGCCTCCTGGGGCTGAGCGCATCCAACCTGGCGGCGGCGACCGGGCGCCAGCTGAGCCTCGACCAGGCCACCGCCGCCGGCGGCCGGCAGGGCGTGGCCGGGGCGGTCGACCAGGTCAGGGCCCGCTTCGGGGAGGCGGCGGTGGGCCCGGCGTCGCTGGTCGGGCGCGAAGGCTTGAAGCTTCGCCGGCAGGGAGACCAGCAGTGGGGACCCGGCGAGTGAGCCCGGGGCACCCGGGCGCCGAGAACCCCGCCCCACGCGTTGTTCACTCCGGGCGGGCTGTGGGAAGATGCTCGGCAGGACGAAGGGGACGTTTGAGAGGCTGAAGCGTGCCGCTTTCCGAGGACGAGCAGCGAATTCTCCACGAGATCGAGCAGCAGTTCTACGAGAGCGACCCGGCGTTCGCCCGCGAGGTGGGCAAGACGACGCTGTACCGCCACGCCGGGCGCAACCTGAAATGGGCGGCGGCGGGGTTCTTCTGCGGGTTCCTCCTGCTCATCGTCGCCTTCGCCTCCTCCCTTCTGCTCGGCTTCGCCGGGTTCCTCGTCATGCTGGCCTCGGCCATCGTGTTCGAGCGCAACCTCCGGAAGATGGGACGGGCCGGCTGGCAGCAGGTCACTGGCACCATGAAGGCCAACAACCTGCGGGAGAGCCTCGGCGACGCCGGCAGGCGCCTCCGCAAGCGCTTCAAGCGCGAGTAGCCGCCCTCTTCCTCCTCAGGTCCTGCACCCTCTCGCTCAACGCCTCCACCAGGGGGCGGGGGTTCAGCGTCCACAGGATCCTGCGGGCGGGGCCGGCCTCCGACCGGAGGGCGGTCGTCACCGTGGCGGCGGCTCGCTCCGCCCGGCCCGCGGTGCGCTCGTCCACGCCGGCGGCCGCCTTCTCGCCCGCCGG
>DATACM010000430.1:0-3423 GCA_036259055.1 Acidimicrobiales bacterium
GTCGTCACCGTCAGCGGCAACGGCACGTACCACTCCGAGCCCTTCCGCCCGACGGTGTCGGGGACCTACCGGTGGCGGGCGACCTACAGCGGCGACGTCAACAACCGGGGCGTGAGCTGGACCGGGTGCTTCGACCCGACCCAGGCGGTCACCGTCAACGTCAGCTTGCGGACGAGCAGCGACTACGACGGTGACGCCAAGGCCGACCCGGCGGCGTACCGCCCGACGACCGGCATGTGGTACGTCGACCGCAGCTCCACTCCCGACGCGGCGCAGTACTGGGGCATGCCAGGCGACGCTCCCGCCCCCGGTGACTACGACGGCGACAGGAGGAGCGACTACGCCGTCTACCGCCCCAGCACGGGGATGTGGTACGTGCTGACCGCGTCCGGCGCCAACCTCAGCCGGTACTGGGGTGTCCGGGGCGACGTCCCCGTGCCTGCCGACTACGACGGGGACGGCAAGGTCGACTATGGGGTGTTCCGCCCTTCGTCGAGCACGTGGTACGTGCTCACAGCCACGGGCGCGCACCGCAGCCAGTACTGGGGGATGTCGGGCGACGTCCCCGTGCCCGCCGACTACGACGCCGACGGCAAGGCCGACTACGCGGTGTACCGCCCCAACAGCGGCATGTGGTTCGTACTCACCGCCACCGGGGTGTACCGAGGCCAGTATTGGGGCGCGCCGGGCGACGTGCCGGTGCCCGCCGACTACGACGGCGACGGGACGGCGGACCACGCCGTGTACCGGCCCAACACCGGCACTTGGTACGTGCTCACCGCGCCGGGCGGGGTGATCACCAGGTACTGGGGCATGCATGGAGACGTCCCCGTGCCGGGTGACTACGACGGCGACGCCAAGACGGATTACGCGGTGTTCCGTCCGGCCAGCGGCACCTGGTACACGCACCTCACCAGCGGCCGGCAGATCGTGGGACAGCAGGGGGCCCTGGGCGACCAGCCCACCGGCCTTCCCCACGCCGTCTGGTCCGCCTACTTCGACCCGGCGAAGTAGTCCCCGAGCCGTCTCGGGTCAGCGAAGTGGTCGTGTCCGATCACTTTGGCGGCCGGAGCAACCAGGGCACGTCAAGGGAGGAGCAGGCACAGGTCCCCGAACTCGTGCCACAGGTAGCCCTCGGCCAGGGCCTCGCGGTAGCACCGGTCGAGCAGGTCCCTGCCCGCCACCGCCTCCAGCAGCCGGAGGTGGGAGGCCTCCGGCTCGTGCCACCCGGTGAGCAGCCCGTCGACGAGGCGGACGCCCCGCTCGGGACCGATCACCAGCTCCGTCCAGCCCTCGCCGGGACGGGCCCGCCCTGAGGCGTCGGCCACCGTCTCCAGGGCCCGCACCACGGTGGTCCCCACCGCCACGACGCTGCCTCCCCCCTCCCGCGTGGCGTTGATCCAGCGGGCGGTAGCGGGCGGTACCCGGAACCGCTCGGGCGCGGGGGCCTCGTGGGCCTCGGGCGACGAGACGCCGCTGTGCAGGACCACCGGCGCCACCCCCACCCCCCGTGCCACCAGGGCGGTCACGACCTCGGGCGTGAAGGCCCGACCCGCGCTCGGCATCTCGGCGCTGCCGTCCTCGGTGGCGTACACCGTCCGATAGGCGGAGAGCGGCCAGGGGCGGCGCACGTGGCTGTAGCGCACCGGTTCGCCGTAGGCGGCGAGGTAGGCGTGGAGCGGGAGCGGGAGATCGAGGTCGGCCACCCAGAGCCGGTGACCGGCCGGCTCCCACGGGCGCACGAGCCGCAACGTCCCTCCCCCGGCGACGCGCACCGTCTCACCGGGGCTGCCGTCGGAGAGCGGCCGGCTGCCCACTCCCGTCGGCAGGCGGAGCTCGACGAGCCAGCGTCCCTCGGGGAGGGCCGTCGACAGGTGGGCGCGGAGCTCGGTGCCGTCGTCCCGCCGGGCGACGAGGGCGGCGGCCACCGTGCCCGACGTGTTCAGGACGACGAGGTCGCCGGGGGCCAGCACGTCGACGATGTCCCCGAAGCGCCGGTGAGTGATCGACCCGTCCCTCCGGCGGGCGACCATCAGGCGGACGTCGTCGCGGCCCCTCGCCCGCACCTCGGCCGGCTCCCGTGCCTCCAGCGCGGCGGGGAGCTCGAAGGCGACCGGCCGCGCCGTGGCGGTCATGCCGCGACCCCCACGCCCAGGAGATCGCGCGCCCGGTACCGGCCACTGGGCCGGTCTTCGTCGAGCAGTCGCAGGATGGCAGGGACGCTGTCCTCGGGCGGCGGCCGATCGGAGATGTCCTCGCCCGGGAACGCCTCCTGCTGCATGCGGGTCCGCATGTCGCCGGGATCGAGCCACCACACGCGGACCGCCGGCTCCTCGGCGGCGAGCACGTTGCTCAGCTGCTCCAGGGCGGCCTTGGACGAGCCGTACCCGCCCCACCCCTCGTACCCCTCGACGGCGGCGTCGGACGTCACGTTGAGGATCCGTCCTCCAGACGAGCGCAGGAGGGGTAGGGCCAGCTGCACCAGGCCGAGCGGAGCCACCACGTTGGTGGCGTACACACTGGCCAGGACGTCGAGCGGGTAACGGTCGAGCGTCGGCTGGGGGCTGGGGCCGAGCACGCTGGCGTTGTTCACGAGCAGGTCGAGGCCCCCGAGACGCTCGGCCGCCTCCACCACCGCCCGGCGGTGCCCCCCGTCGGCCACGTCACCGGCCACCGCCAGCACCTCGGTCGTCGCCCCCAGCTCCGCGGCTGCGGCCTCCAGCTCCCGCACCCCCCGGGCGTCGACGACCAGCTTCCACCCCCGCTCGGCCAGCGCTCGGGCCAGGGCCAGGCCCAACCCTCGCGAGCCCCCGGTGATCACTGCCACGGCCATCGCCTTGCCTCCCCATTAGTAAACGAAACTGTTGCAATACTGGCGCTGCACACCGCGGTTTGACAAGAGGTGCGTTCGAGCCGGGCCGGCGGCTAGCGGAGGTGGAGGAGCCCGAGCAGCTGGGACGAGCGGATGACGTTGGCGCCCCGAGAGCGGCACTCGTCCCGCAGGCGGCGGTCGCTGGTGGCGACGACGACCGGGCGGCTCACGGGGAGGGCGGCGACCTCCTCGACGAGGACATCGTCGGCCTCGACGTCCGGCGGCGAGAACCGCACGCGGACGACCCTGGACGTGGACGCTACCGACGGGGAGTCGACGGTGTCGGACCCGTCGAAGACCACCCGGACGTCGGCGCCCGTGCGCGCCGCCAGCTCTCCCAGGGCGTCGACGAGCCGGCGGCGCTGTTCTCGGACGGGAGTCCCCGGCCAGGCGGCGTGGGAGACGTTGTAACCGTCTACCAACAGGACCACGCCACGGAGGCGGACCAGGTGCTCGGCCGCCTCGGGCGCGTCCTCGAGGATGCCCGGCGGCAGCGGCGCCGGGGCCCGGCGCGGGGCGGTCGGCGGGGGGTGGGGCTCGACCGCCCGGGG
>DATACM010000431.1:0-2245 GCA_036259055.1 Acidimicrobiales bacterium
GGTGCTGCCCATGGGCGCCGCCGCCCGCGAGGGTGACATCTTCGTCACCGTCACCGGCGACCGCGACGTCCTGCGAGCCGAGCACTTCGAGGTCATGAAGGACGGCGCCATCCTCGCCAACTCGGGCCACTTCGACGTCGAGATCGACCTCACCGAGCTGTCCCGCCTGGCCGGGCCGGAGGGGCCGCGGGAGGTACGGCCGTTCGTCGACGAGTACGTGGTGACGGGAGGCAGCGGCGACCGGCGCATCCTGGTCGTCGCCCAGGGCCGGCTGGTCAACCTGGGCGCCGCCGAGGGCCACCCCGCCGCCGTCATGGACATGAGCTTCGCCAACCAGGCCCTGTGCGCCGAGTGGGTCCTGGCCAACCGGAACACGCTCGAGCCCCGCGTCTACGACGTGCCTGCCGACATCGACCGGGAGATCGCCCGCCTCAAGCTCGACACCATGGGCGTGGAGATCGACACCCTGACCCCCGCCCAGGCCGAGTACCTGTCCTCCTGGACGGTCGGCACCTAGTAGCGCATTGGGTCAGGAAAGTCGCTCGGAACGAGCGACTTTCCGGTGCCAGAACGCCGTGTCGTAGCACGCTCGTACGCTCGGCGGGCGTGCTGCTGCCTCCCAGCTGCCCGGCGTGCGGCGCCCTGGGGCGGGCGCCGTGCGAGACGTGCGCCGCCGCCCTCCGGCGGGCGCCGGCGCTGCCCTCACCGGCGGGCGTCGACCGGTGCCTGGCGCTGCTGGCCTACGAGGGGGTGGGCCGCGAGCTGGTCGCCCGCCTGAAGTACCGCAACGCCCGCTCCGCCATGCCGTACCTGGCCGGCGCCATGGCCGCCCTCGCCGCCGGGCAGGCGGTCGACGTGGTGACCTGGGTGCCGACCACGGCGGCCCGGCGCCGGAGCCGGGGGTTCGACCAGGCCCAACTCCTGGCGACGGCGGTGGCCCGCCGCCTCCGCCTGCCGTGCCGGCCGCTCCTTCGCCGGGCCCCCGGACCCGCCCAGACGGGCCGCCCGCTCGTCGAGCGTCGCCGCGGTCCCACCTTCGGGCCCCGCCGTCGCGGCCCCGTTCCCGCCCGCGTGCTGCTCGTCGACGACGTGGTCACCAGCGGCGCCACCCTGACCGCCGCCGCCCGGGCCCTTCGCGCCGCCGGGGCGCGGGAGGTGCACGCCCTCGTCGCCGCCCGCACTCCGGCCCGCCGGATGCCGGCGGGCGGCGTACACTCGGGACACGTCGAACTCGGTCCTCGGAACGCAGCCGACCGCCGGAGGTCAGTCGGCCGGCGCGGGTAGCTGCGCCCGTCTCCTCGGCCAGGAGGAAGCGTGATGGACGTCACCATCCAGTGCCGCAACGCCGAGGTCCCGGAGCGCCTGCGAGCCCTCGCCCGCGAGAAGGTCACCCGGGTCGGCCGGCACCTCGAGGGCTGGGAGCACGCCGAGATCCACTTCTTCGAGGAGCGCAACCCCCGTATCGTCGATCGGGAGGTCTGCGAGGTCACCCTGCGCGGCCACGGGCACGTCGTGCGGGCGAAGGCCGCCGCCCCCGACACCCTGGCCGCCGTCGACCGGGTGGTCGAGAAGCTCGAGCACCAGGTGGCCAAGCTGAAGACCAAGCTGTTACGCCGGTCTCATCCCCGGCGCTCGCCGGTGCACTTCGACGGCCACAGAGGCCCCGCCCGACCCGACGACGAGGAGGCGGAGAGCGCCGAGGAGGGGCCCCGCTTCGTCAAGAGCAAGACCTTCTCCATAAAGCCGATGACGCCCGAAGAGGCGGCGCTGCAGATGGACCTGCTCGGCCACGACTTCTTCTTCTTCACCAACGCCGAGACGGGCGCCGCCGCCGTCGTCTACCGCCGCAACGACGGCGATCTCGGTCTCATCGACGGCGCCTGATGACTGCCGTTCTATCGCGCTGCTCAGCGACTGAGCTGGCGAAGTCGCCGCTCAGCGCTTCGGGCCGCAGGCCCGACCGAAGGAGATCGGCAGTCATCCTAGGATCCGGCCCGACGTGAGCGATGCGGGCGTGCGGCCGGGAGAGCCGATCAGGGTGCTGGTCGCCGACGACCACGCTCTCTTCCGCCGCGGGCTCACCATCGTCCTCGAAGCCGAGGGCGACATCGAGGTGGTGGCCGAGGCGGCCGACGGCGAGGCGGCCGTCACCAAGGTCGGGGAGCTGGCGCCCGACGTGGTCCTCATGGACATCCGGATGCCCCACCTCGACGGCCTCGAGGCCACCCGCCGCATCCGTCAGGCA
>DATACM010000432.1:0-9558 GCA_036259055.1 Acidimicrobiales bacterium
GGAGACCGGGTGGTCGTCCCCTTCAACATCGCCTGCGGGACCTGCTGGCTCTGCGAGCGCCAGCTCTACTCCCAGTGCGACACGACCCAGAACAAGAGCGTCCGCAAGGGGGGCAGCCTGTTCGGCTACACCCACCTGTACGGCGCCGTCCCCGGGGCGCAGGCCGAGTACCTGCGCGTGCCCCAGGCCCATTTCGGGCCCATCAAGGTGCCCGAGGGGCCGCCCGACGACCGCTTCCTCTTTCTCTCCGACGTCCTCCCCACGGCCTGGCAGGCGCTGGCCTACGCCGACGTCTCCGAGGGCGACACGGTGGGCGTGTGGGGCCTCGGGCCGATCGGCCAGATGTGCGTCCGCATCGCCTTCCACCTCGGGGCCGCACGGGTGATCGCGGTGGACCAGGTGCCCGAGCGCCTGCGCCTGGCCGAGGAGTGGGGCGCCGAGACCGTGGACTTCAGCGCCGTCGACGACGTCACCGACAGCGTCTGGGAGCTCACCGATGCGCGCGGCGTCGACGCTGGGATCGACGCCGTGGGCATGGAGGCGGCGGGCTCACCGGCCGACTCGGTGCTCGCCGCCATCAAGGTCCAGACCGACAAGCTGGTCGCCTTGCGCAACTGCGTGGGCTCGATCCGCCGGGGCGGCACGCTCTCGATCACCGGCGTGTACACCGGCCATTACCCCTTCTTCCCCCTGGGCGACCTGTTCGACAAGCAGATCGCCGTGCGGATGGGGCAGGCCAACGTGCGGCGCTGGGTCGACGACATCATGCCCCTGCTGCTCGAGCGCGACGTCCTCGGCGTCGACCGCTTCGCCAGCCATCGCCTCCCGCTCGACCAGGCCCCCTACGGCTACGAGATCTTCCAGAAGAAGCGGGACGGCGCGGTGAAGGTGGTCCTGACGCCCTGAGCTGAGCGAGCCGAGAGCGGCTGGTTACTCCACCCGGCCTCTCCAGGCCCCGGTCTCCACCTCGCGCTGCTCGATGAAGTTCTTGAAGCGCTCGAGGTCGCCCTCGGCCCGGCGCTCCACGATGCCATGGGTCCACTGGTTGTACACGGTGGTGACCGGTCGCTCCACGGCGATGCTCTTGCGGACGTGCGCCATGACTGCCTCCTCGCAGGCGATGTCGTGGCCTCCTCGGCCGCCGTGCACCCAGCGCTCGGCGAACCGCTGACGGCTCGACCAGATGGCAGATTGGCGCGGTGAACGGGGATCGCCGGCTCGCTCACCGGCTGGTCGCGGCGGCGGTCGTCTTGCTGGCCAGCTGCGGCCGGCCCGACCCCACCCCGCGCGCCGCCGGCACCGTCGAGGTGACGAGGGTCGCCACGACCGTCGCCGCGCCGGCGCCGGCCGTGAGCACCGCTCCGGGCGAGACCGTCCTGTCCGGCTTCGTCGCCTTCGGGGACTTCGGCGGCGGCCCCGCCCAGCTGGACGTGGCGGCGGCGATGGAGCGGTGGGTGGCCGCCGGCCACAAGGTGGACGCCCTCGTCACGACGGGCGACAACGTCTACGACGTGGCCGAGCCCCACCTCTTCGAGGCCCAGCTCGACCGGCCGTACCGGTCGCTGCGGTCCGGGCGCCCGATGTGGGCGACCCTCGGGAACCATGACGTGGCCGGAGGCTACGGCGACGAGGAGCTGGCCCACCTGGGGCTGCCGCCCCTTCCGTACGCCAAGGAGCTCCCCGGGGTGCAGCTGCTCTTCGTCGACGCCAACCGGCCCGACGAGGCCCAGGCTCGCTGGCTCGACGAGCATCTGGCTGCGAGAGGTCCGGCGTTCCGGGTCGTCGTGTTCCACCAGCCCGCATGGTCGTGCGGTCCCCACGGCTCGACCGAGGCGGTGGGCGAGCACTGGGTCCCGGTGTTCGAGCGGCATCGGGTCGCCCTCGTGCTGAACGGGCACGACCACGCCTACCAGCGCCTGGTGTCGCGGCGCGGCGTCACCTACGTGGTCACCGGAGGGGGCGGGCGCGACCTGTACCCGGTGCGTCGGGACTGCATGGACGAGCCCGACCAGAAGGCGGCGGCCTACCGTCACCACTTCGTTGCCGTCGAGGTCCGCCCGCGGTCGCTCGTGCTCCGGGCCGTCGGCGTGGACGGCGCGGTGTTCGACCAGGCGGTGCTCGAGCGTTGACCCGGCGGTCGGCTGCCCCCGGCGCGGGGGGTACGGTTGGGCCATGGCCGTCGACCCCGATGCTCTCCCTCCCGAGGCGCCGCGGGCGGACGCCGTCGAGCAGCAACTCCCCGTGACCGAGGACGAGGTGGTGGAGGAGGTCCCGAGCGTCGGGACCGAGGTCCCCGAGGCCGACGCCATCGAACAGGCGCAGACGGTGCCGGCCGAGGACGAGGGCTACGAGGTCGGCTGACGAGGGCGGGAGGGCAATGAGCGAGATCACGGTGACGCCGTTCGACGACGGTGCCTTCGGGGTCGAGATCCGCCAGGGTGACGTCACGACCAACCACCGGGTGACGGTGCCCGAGGGCATGGTCGACGAGCTCGGCCTCGAGGACATCGAACCCGACGTGCTGGTCCGCCAGTCGGTCGACTTCCTGCTCGAGCGTGAGCCGCCGACGTCGATCCTCCCCGAGTTCGCCCTGAGCGACATCCAGAAGTACTTCGGCGAGTACTACGACGAGCTCCGCCGGCGGGTGGGCGCGACCTAGACCGCTAGCGAGCTGGTTCTGGCGCGGAGAACCGCCCGTTTCCGGCGGTTTTCCTGACCCAATGCCCTGGGGGGAGCTCGGCCAACGCGGCGAGGACCTCGTCCACCTCGATCTCCAGCAGGCCGCGGTCGGGCACCCGGCCGTGGGGGTCACCCCGGCGACCTTTCCACAGGGCCCGGTGCCAGGAGCGGTCGGGCGGCGGGCCCCAACGGGAAGGCGGCTCCGGGCCGAAGAGCACGACCGAGGGGGTGCGGAGGGCAGTGGCCAGGTGGGCGAGGCCGGTGTCGCCGCAGACCGCCCGTCCGGCCGCCCCCACCACCGCCGCCAGCTGACCGAGGTCGGTGTCGCCCGCCAGCACCGCGTCGGCGGGCAGCCCCGCCCCGTTGGCCACCCACCGGGGGGGGAAGGCGGCGCCCGGGTGGACGACCGTGGCGCCCGCCGCGCCCTCGGGCGGGGGTTCGGGGGGCAGGGGCAGGTCGAGCTCATTCGGATCCGCGGGGACGCCGCTCTCGGTGAGCAGCCGGCACCAGCGGACGACCTCGTGCTCGTGCTCGTCCCAGCGCGGGAACGACTCGGTGCCCGGCACCTCGGGGTTGGCGAAGGCGATCAGGCGGTGGGGGCGGGCCGCCAGCAGGACCCGGTGGCTGGCGGGGCCGCGGCCGTGGAGGTCCACGGCGACGTCGGGCTGACGCAGCGGCGGGGGAAGGGGCCGGAGGGGGGCGGTGTCGACCACCGCGTCGAGGGCGCCGGTGAGCCGGGCGAGGGGCTCCAGGGCCCCGGGGGCGGCGAGCACCCGGCGGTGTACGGGGAAGGCCCGGGCCAGGGCCCGGTAGGCGGGAACGGCGGTGAGGAAGTCGCCTAACCCCAAGGGCCGCAGGACGACCAGGAGGGGCCCCTTCTCAGGGCGACGGGTGGCGGCCACCGGAGCGGGCAAGGGACTCGACCAGGCCGGAGGTGGAACGGCCCTCCAGGAAGGGCACGACCACCGCCTGCCCGCCCCAGCGGGCGAGGGCGCGGGCCTCGGGCAGGTCGTCCGCCCGGTAGTCGGCGCCCTTCACGAAGAGATGGGGCCGGAGCCGTTCGAGCACGGCCTCGGGCGTGTCCTCGTCGAAGACGGCGACGGCGTCGACGCAGCCCAGGCTGCGCAGGACGGCCGCCCGGTCGTCGGCGGGGACGAGCGGCCGGCCCGGTCCCTTGAGGCGGCGCACGGAGGCGTCGGAGTTGAGGCAGACGATCAGGCAGTCGCCCAGCGCACGGGCGGCTTCGAGCATGCGCACGTGGCCGGCGTGGAGCACGTCGAAGCAGCCACCGGTGGCGACGATGGTGCCGCCACCGGAGCGCACCCGCCGGGCGAACTCTTCTACATCGGGCGGCGCACCGGTGGCGGTGCAGCCACTCGGAGGGACGAAAGCGTGCCCAGCCCCGGGGGCGCGGGGCTGCGAAACCGGGGCGGCGCCATTGCTGCTCCCTGCCACGCCAGCCGCCCCTCCGGCGGCTACATAGGAAGATGCAGCCGCGACGGCCAGTGTCACGGCTTCCGACGGCAAACTTCCGTCGGCCAGGGCGCCGGCTGCGGTGGCGGCGAAGCGATCGCCCGCGCCGCAGACGTCGGGGGGCGCATGGCCCTGGTGGCCGGCCGGAGGTGCGGGGACGGCAAGGGGCGGCCCGTCGCCGCCCCACAGCACCGCTCCTGCCGCCCCCCGGGTGACGGCGACGGCGGCGGCGCCCCAGCGCTCGGCGAGCAGGCGGGCCCGGGCGGCGTCGGCGGCCAGGCCGTCACCCTCGACCTCGGCGACGAGGCCCGCCGCCTCTCGCCGGTTCGGCGTGCCCAGCCGGGCGCCGCGCACGGGGGCGGACCCCCGGGGATGGGGGTCCCACACGACCGGGACCCGAGGGGGAAGACCGGCCAGCGCGTCGCGGAAGGCCGCGTCGGCGGTGACGCCCCTGCCGTAGTCGGCCACGAGGACGCCACCGGCGGCGGCCAGGGCGTCGCCCGCGTCAGCGGTCCAGGGACCGGGCCGGGCGGCGCCGTCGCCCCGGTCGAGGCGGACGACCAGGCGACCGTCGGCCAGGACGCGCGTCTTCTCGGGCGTCGTTGCGCCCAGGCCGAGGTCGACGACCTCCACGCCTGCCTGGGTCAGGAGGTGCGCCACCTCGGCGCCCGCGTCGTCGTCGCCCAGAGCGGTGACCAGCACGACGTGGCGCCCGTCCAGGGCGGCCAGGAGGGCTGCCAGCGCGGCGCCGCCGGGGCGGGTGCGCCCGGCCCCGTCGTCGAGATCCACGACCGGGACCGGGGCCTCGGGGCAGAGGCGCTCGGCCCGACCGGCGAGGTCACGGTCGAGGAAGGCGTCGCCCACCACGACCAAGGGCCGTGCAGTCGATGTCCCCTGGTGACCTGCGCCCGGCTCGCCTCGAGGGGCCGCCGGCGCCTGCGGGCGGCCGGCGGGGGGCATGCGCCGACGGCCCCGCTCGCCGTGCTCGGTCATGAGGAGGCCCCCCGCGCCGTCCCGGCCTGTTCGAGGCTGCGGACGGGCGTCGAGGCCCCGACGGCGACGTCGACGGCGGCGCACAGCAGGTGGATGACCACCTGGTGCACCTCTTGGACGGTGGCGGTGTCGTCGGCGGGCACGGTCACGTGGTCGTGGCACCGCTGGGTGAGCGGGTTCGGGGCGGGGCCGGTGAGCGCCCAGGTCGTCATGCCCACCTCGGCGGCGGCACCGGCGGCGGCCACCACGTTGGGGCTCCGCCCGGAGGTGCTCAAGGCGACCAACACGTCGCCCGGCCGGCCGTGGGCCCGGACCTGGCGGGCGAAGGCCTCGGCGAACCCGTAGTCGTTGGCCAGGGCGGTGACGCTCGAGGTCTCGGCGTGCAGGGCGATCGCGCTGAACGGCGCCCGCTCGTCCCGGTAGCGGCCGACCAGCTCGCTG
The DNA here is from genome assembly GCA_036259055.1 of Acidimicrobiales bacterium. Lineage (GTDB taxonomy): Bacteria > Actinomycetota > Acidimicrobiia > Acidimicrobiales > AC-14 > DASZJY01. The sequence goes on from DATACM010000432.1 coordinate 5,587, forward strand.
GTGAGGTGCTGCGCCTGGGCGGCGCTGCCGCCGTTGCCGACGGCGAGGAGCCGGGCCCCCGTCGAGAGCACGTCGGCGAGGTGGCGCCCCCATGCCTCCACCCGGTCGACGTCGGCGTCGAGGGCGTCGAGGGCCTCCCGGAGGGCAGCCACGTGCGCCCGGCCGGTGAGCAGCCAGCCCTTCGGCTGCCCGCCCTTCATCGCCGTCCTCGCATCGACGCGGTGAGGGCGGGCGACGCGACCTCGCGGTAGACCGCCATCGTCGCCCGGGCCACGTGGTCCCAGCCGTAGCGCGCCCGCGCACGCTCGGCCCCCGCCCGCCCGAGGCGGCGGCGGAGGGCGTCGTCGGAGAAGAGGCGGCGCAGGGCGGCGGCGAGGGCGTCGGGGCAGCGGGGCGGCACGTGCAGCCCGGTGACCCCGTCCACGACGGTGTCGCAGAGCCCGCCGACGGCCGACGCCACGACGGGCACGCCGCACGCCATCGCCTCCAGGGCGACCAGGCCGAACGGCTCGTACCAGGGGACGCAGACGACGGCGTCGGCCGAGCGCAGGAGGGCGGGCAGCTCCTCGCGGCTCACCCGGCCACGCAACGACACCCGGTGGGCCACGCCGCTCCGCCGGGCGAGCGACAGCAGGCGCCGGGCCTCCGGGTCGGCGCCCAGCTCGGCCGCCGGCGGCCCGCCCGCCACCACCAGCTCGACGTCGGGGACACGGACGAGCGCCTCGACCACGTCGGCCGTCCCCTTGCGCTCGACCAGCCGCCCGACCACCACCACCCGCCTCGTGCCGGGGCGCCGGGGCTCGCGCCGGCCCTCCGGGCCGAAGCGGTCGAGGTCGACGCCGCACGGCACGACCGACACGCGGTGGGGGTCGGCGCCCATCCGCGCCAACTCGAACACCTCCTCGGAGGAGGTGGCGATCACCCGGTGCACCTGGTGGACCAGGTCGGCCTCCACCAAAAGCCGCTCCGGCGGGCTCGTGTCGGCGTCACCCTGGTGGCGTCGCTTCACCACGCCCAGGGCGTGGAACGTCTGCACCACCGGCACGGCCGGCAGCAGGCCGGCGGCGACGGCGGCCTTCCCCGACATCCAGAAGTGGGCGTGGGCGATCTGGGGCCGCTGGGCGGTCCAGCGCCGGACGAGCTCGCGGGCGAACTCGTCCATGTAGGGGAGGAGCTCGTCCTTGGGCACCGGCTGGGGCGGCCCGGCGGCGACATGCTCGACGGCGACCCCGGGGCTCAGCGGGACCCGCGCCGGGGCATCGGGGTCGTCGCGGCGGGTGTAGACGACGACGGCGGCGCCCTGGCGGGCCAGGGCGTCGGCGAGGGCGGCGACGTGCACGTTCTGGCCACCGGCGTCGACGCCGCCCAGCGTGGCCAGCGGGCTGGCGTGCTCGGAGACCAGCGCGATCCTCACCGGCCTCCCTCCGCCACCTCGGTGAGCAGTGCGTCCCAGTCGGAGAGGAAGCGGGCCAGCCCGTAGCGGGCCAGGGCGGCCTCCCGTGCTGCCTTGCCCATCATGCGGGCCTCCTCGGGATCGGCGACCAGCCGACGCAGGGCGGCGTCGGCGACGTCGAGGCGGTTGGTGACCACCCCGGCCTCGGGGGGGACGGCCTCGGGGACCTCGGTCGTCGCGAGTACGACCACCGGCATTCCCAGGTGCATCGCCTCCAGGAGCGACAGCCCCAGCGACGTCCACCTCACCGGGTGGAGGTACACGCGGCGGCGGGCCATCTCCTCGTGGAGGCGGTGCTGGGGGAGGTCCTCGGTCCCTCCGAGGGCCCTCGCCCCCATACCGAAGAGGTCGACGGGCACGACCGCGCCGAAGCGGGGGAGGAGGTCGGTGCCGGTGACCCGTCCCCGCCGGGCGGGCTCGTTGACGACCACCGCCGCCCGGGGGAGCTCACCGGTGTAGCGGTGGCCCGGGTCGACGATGCCGTGCTCGATGACCCGGGTGGGCGTGCTGCCGGTGTCCCAGAAGAGGGCGTTGAAGTGGGTGACGTGGACGACGGTGAGGTCGGGGCGGTCGGCGGCGGGGTGGCGCATCTCGTTGATCGGCCCCTCGGGCGAGGTGTGCTCGAGGTAGACGGCGGGGACGTCGCGCCCTGGCTGCCGCCCGCCCAGCCATCGCGACGCCAGCCCGGCCAGCTCGTGGGGACGTTGGAGGACGACGACGTCGATCTCTGCCTCGGCTGCCTCCTCGGGCGCCACCTCGACCACTGACTCGGGCCAGTCCCACGTGCGGGCCCGGCCCAGGCCGTCGGGCCCGCGGTCCGGCGTGACGGGGACGAGGTAGCGGTGCGACCCCTGGACGAACGCGGTCGTCCACGACCCGTGCACGTGCCAGACGAGGACGTTCACGACGCCCTCGTGCAGACCGGGCGGCGCCGCGGCGCCAGGTCGTCGACGGCGGTGACCACGTCGGCCGCGGCAACGGTGCCGAGGCAGGGATGGCCGGGGATCGGGCAGGCGCGCGCCCGACAGCCGGCACAGCCGATGTCCTGGTGGCCGAGCAGGCGGCTGGGAACGGCCCAAGGCCGCCAGCGGGCGGCGGGGACGGTGGGCGCGAACAGCGAGACGACCGGCGTGCCCACGGCCGCGGCCAGATGGGCGGGCCCGGTGTTGCCCACGACGACGACGGCGGCGCCGGCGAGGACGACCGCCAGCGTGGCCAGGTCGGTTGCGCCTCCCAGATCGGTGACGTCGGAGCGGGCGGCGGCGGCGCCGGCCACCCGGGCGGTCAGCGACTGCTCGCCCGGCCCGCCGGTGACGACCACCTTGCGGCCCTGGTGAGTCAGGGCCTGGACCACCGCGGCGTGGCCCTCGGGAGGCCAGGCGCGGGCGGGCACCGACGCCCCCGGGTGGACCACCACGTAGGGCCCCGCGCCCGCCGGGTTGGGCCGGCGCAGGGCCTCGTCGCGCACGGCGAGGCTCCCGTCGTCGTCGGCCGGGAGGCGGTAGCCGACGGCGCCCACCAGCGAAAGGGACCGCTGCACCTCGTGGGGGTCGCCGTCGACCCGGTGGCGGACGTCGAGCAGCGAGCCCGGGTAGTCCTCGCAGATCGCCGCCACCTCGGGCACGCCCGCCATGCGCAGGAGCAGCGCCAGCGGCAGCGGGCTCTGATGGAAGGACGTGAGGACGATCGCCTGGTCGATCCGCCGGCGGGCCAGGTCGGCGACCAGGGCGAGGGTGGCGTCGGCGTCGAGCGGATCGGGCTCGGGGTCGATCCACGGGGCGGTGTGCTCCACGATCTCGTCGACGCCGGGCAGCAGCTCGGCCGCCGCCCGCCCCCGCCGGCCGCAGAGCAAGGTGACCCGGCGGGCCTGGTGGGCGACCGCCCGGACGGCGGGGCCCGCCAGCAGCACGTCGCCGGCACTGTCGAGGCGGGCCAGCAGCACATGGCGCCTCATCGGCGCCCCAACAGGAGATCGACGGCCGAGGGCAGGTCGGGGGCCACCTCGGGGGCGGCGGCCACCTCCTCGGGCCGGGTGGCGGCGGTGGGCACGAGGACACCCCGGGCGCCCGCCGCCCGGGCCGCGTCCATGTCGGCGCCGATGTCGCCGATCACCGCGCAGCGCTCCGGCGGCACGCCCAGGGCCGATGCCGCCGCCTCGACCAGGCCGGCGGCCGGCTTGCGGCACCCGCACCCGTCGCCGGGGCCGTGGGGGCACACGAGCCACGGCCCGAGGGGGCCGAGCAGCTCCTCCACCCGCCCGTTCACCGCGTCGACCTGCTCGGGCGTCAGCAGGCCGCGGGCGATGCCGCTCTGGTTGGAGACAACGGCGACGGGCACCCCGGCATCCCGAAGGCGGTCGAGGGCTTGGCGGGCGCCGGGGGTGGGCATCACCCGGTCGGGATCCCCGTTGTACGGGACGTCCACCACGAGGGTCCCGTCCCGGTCGAGCAGGACGGCCGCCGGCGGGCCGGAAGTCGTTGCCGGCGGCTTCGCCGCCCCGGGCGGGGCCCCATCCCCGC
>DATACM010000433.1:0-8029 GCA_036259055.1 Acidimicrobiales bacterium
AGCGGAGGCCCGCCGCCGGGCGCTGCACGGTGTGGAGGAAGACGTCTATCACGACGGGCGGGTGGTCGGCACTCGGCGCGTCTACAGCGACGCGCTGCTGATGTTCCTGCTCTCACGGGGCCCTTCGCCGGGCAGCTCCACTTCGCCCGGCGCTCACCGACTCCCTCCTCCGGACGTGTACCTGCAGGCGGAGATCAACGATCTGCTCAGCAGGCGTCCCGCCAACGGGCGCCACCGCTGATCGTCGTGTGTCCTCACCGGTGAGCGAACATCCGCCCCCGCGGTAGGAGGTCGTCGCCGACGACAGGCCCGCCGGCGGCCACGTCGATCCTGTCGGCGAAGGCATCCTGAGCCAACTGCTCCTCCCGGCAGGTCGCCACCGTACGGCTGCTGAGGGCGATGGCGCCGACCAGTGGAGCGTCCAAGAGGTTCTTGGCGACCGATTCCACCCGGCGCCAGCTGCCGTCCGCGCAACGGACTCGGAGCTCGACGGGGCCGACCGGTTCCGGGCTCACGACGACCTCCGCCAGCAAGGAAGCCACCCGTCCGTGGTCGTCGGGATGCACGAGGTCGGCCAAGGTGACGGCGTCTCCCCACTGCGGGGCGGGAGCGAACGGTCCTCCCTCCGGCGCCAGCGAGAAGAGCACGGCACCGTCCTGGGCGAGCAGCGTCAGAGCCTCTGTGGAGTCCTTGAGAAGCTCCCTCCAAGTGCGCTCGATGGCCGCCAGCGCTTCTTCTTCTTCCTTGCGGTCGGTGATGTCGACCAGGATTCCGTGGCGGGCCACCACCTCGCCCGAGCGGTCCAGAACCCGCGATGCCGCGCCTTGGACCCATCGCACGCTGCCGTCGGTGCGCACGACCCGGAACTCGATCGAGACGGGGTCCTCGCTCGCCGTCACTCGCTCGATGGCCTCGACCACCTTGGGCCGGTCCTCCGGGTGGGTGAGGCCGAGCAACACGTCGAGATCGGCATCGGCGTCGTCGGACGAGAGCCCCAGGATGTCGTACAGCTTCGGCGACCACTCCCTTCGTCCGGTGGCCAGATCGAACCGCCAGGTGGCGAGGCGGTGCCCCTCGTGGAGGGGTTGGGTCGGCTCGTCGGGTCCGGCGACATACGTCCCTCTGACGACGATGCCGCCCACGGCGGGGTCGTCGAGCGGGCTGTTCGTCACGAACTCCATCCACTTCCACGACCCGTCGACATGGAGAACCCGGCATCGGAAGGCGGGGCTGACCCCCGGGGGAGCGTGCGTCGGGCTGAGGTACGCGCTCGCGGTCGGGCGGTCCTCGGGATGGATGAGATCGAGAAGGCGCTCGGCCGGCTCCCCGTTCGGGGAATGGAGCGCGCCGGCCCGCTCGTACTGGTAGACGACGTCGCCGTTCGTGTCGACGACGGCCATCATGTCGCCGGACGCTTCGACCAGCGCCCGGAGACGCGCCTCGCTGGCGGCGAGGGACGCGCGGGCCCGTCGGCGCTCGACGATGCGACCGAGCTGGATACCGATGCTGGTGACCACCTCGACCAGAGAAGGGTCAGGGTCCACTTCCCGGTCGTTGAGGAGCTCGAGCACCGCGACGACCTCGTGACCGACGAGCACGGGAGCAGCAAAGCTGGATCTGATCGCCACGGCGTCGGCGCCGGCTCGACCAGAGTCGCCGTCGTGGGAGACATCGAGCGACCACGCTGGCTGCCTGGTGGCGACGACCTGCGCCCTGAGCCCCCGGTTGCCGGCGAGGGCGGACGTCGCCGTCCGGTCGCCGATCCCTTGCTCGCGCTCTCGGCCGACGGTCCGCAGAACCGGCGTCGTGAGGTCGGGGTTCTCCAGGTCTCGGACGTGCAGTTGTCCGATCGCCCACCCGGTGTGCGTGCAGATCTGCTCGAGGAGGGTCCCGGCTGCCTCCTCGACGGTCTCGCACTCGTTGGCGAGCTTGGCCGCTCGCTCCAACAACCCGAGATAGGCGATCATCTCGGGCCTCCGCCCCGGCTCGGCCAGCTCGCGCCCGGTCGGGTGACCGGCATCGGCGTCGAAGACGCCGGGCCGGCCGGTGCCGAGCTGCTTCGCCGACCGCATTGCCGCTTCGGCGTTGCGGATGAGGTCGTCGCCTCTGTCGGCGGGCGGGCTGAACGCCATGCCCAGGCTGGCGGTGACCACGATCTCTCGGCCGTCGACGTCGTGCGGCGCCCGGATCGCTTCCAGGATGCGCTCGGCCACGAGCGAGGCCGCTGTCCGCGACGTGTTCTCCACCAGGACGGCGAACCGGTCACCCCCCATCCGGGCCGCCTTGTCGCCGGGGCGGATGCGGCTCACGATGCGACGCGCCACCGCCACCAGCACGTCGTCCCCCACGCGCGCGCCGAGGCTGCGATTGACCCACCGGAACTCGTCCAAGTCGAAGTACAGCACGGCGACCACCGAGTCCGACGGTCGGTTCCGGACGACCGCGTGCTCCACCTCGCTGCGAAAGAGCTCCTGGTCGGCCAGCTGCGTGAGCGAATCGTGGAACGCCCGGCGCAGCAGCTCCTCCTCGTGGGCGTCGGGTGCCCTGGCGTCGCTTCGTCTGAGCGGAGTGCTCGACTCGACCGGCATGTCGGCCTCGTCGCAGTCCCGCTCGAACTCCTCCGGTGCCAGCACCTCGCCTCTGACGACGTGCCAGCCCCGAACGCCGAACCGCCGGGCTGCCGCCGCCCACCGGGCGGTGGCCGATTCCAGCGCCTCGCTGGCGGTCATGGCGCCTACCCAGGCCTGGAACGCCACGCGGTCGGGGCTGTGCAGGCCCGACGGGTCGGCATCGGCGATGGCATCCAGGATGCTCCGCGCCACGGCCACATCCATCGGATCGCCGGCACTGCCGTCGACCTCCAACAGCACGACCCACATCGTCGGCAACACGCGCAAAGCCCCCCAGTGATCGTCGTCGCAGCCGCGTCGTCCTGTGGACGGCTGCGATGCGGAAAGGAACGTCCAGCTATCGCTTCCGCCCGTCGAGAGACTCTCAGCGGTGCGATCAAGCGCCAGTTGCGCGAGTGCAGCACCGAGGGCTCACCCCTGCGGAGGTGCCCGTGCGGCCAATGCCTGCCCTCGGCGGACGAGAGTCGAACGTGTCATTGCAGTTACCAATCCCCCAGAAAGAACAACTGCTTTTGAAGTTCGCTCTAGGCGCGAGGATCGCCCGGTTCGCCGAAAAAGACGACCCGCCATAGTGTCGAGAAATCAGTCAGATACTGCATCGCATTGCTGGATCGAGTGGCTGATACGACCAAGTAGTCAGAATCATACTTGAAGGTAGTAGCGGCTGGCAACTGCCGTAAGTGTCACCGGCTGGTGCCGCGTGAGCGGGTTCTTCGGAGACAACTCACGACGAGTGTTCGGATTCATCGACGACGCCGCGGTGCATCCCTTGGGCAATCTCCTCGATTTGATCGCGGCGGAATCGACGATGACCACCGAGCGTCACGATGCACGGCACACGGCCCTCGTGAGCCCAGCGATTGAGTGTTTTGGGCGAGACGTGGAGCAGTACTGCAGCTTGACCAGGCGTTAGATATTCGGCACTCGTCGAGGACGAGACCATGACCCCCTCCTTTGCGACCCCGCACCAGGACTACTTCCCGGTGGTGTGCGTATCTTCCTAGGATAGACGAAGTGGTCGTTCTCCTCAAGATCGCCGTCCTGCCGGGCCAGGACAAAGCGCCCGCACCCCGCCCGCAGCCTTGCGGGCGATGGCGGTGCCGCTCATGGGAACCGCCGCCGGGGCACGAGGACGACGAGCAGGGCGGCGACGCCCAGGAGCACGAGACCCACCATGTCCCCGACCGTGACCGGCGTGCCTGCGACCGGACCGGTCGACTCCGTGGCCGCATCGAGCACGGCCGGCTCCCCCGCTGGGGGCGTCCTCGCCAGCGACCGCCCGGCGGCGACGAGCGTCCCCGCCGGTGGCGTCGGGGACGGCGTCACGTAGGCCGCCAGCGCATCCACGTAGGCACCGGCATCGAGCTCAGCGCCGACCTCGCCGGGGGCGGTACCCACATAGGGCGGACTTCCGGCGCCCGCGCCGGTCTCCGCATCGGGTGGGTTCCCCACGTAGGGGGAGCCCGTCGGCTGCGTCTGGGCGAACGCGCCGGTGGCGGTCAGCAAGAGGACGCCCACCACCGCGATCGGCACGTAGCGGACGCCGGAACGGCGACGTCCGACGACGCCGGCCCTCAGGCGGGGGAGGCCGCCGAACGGCGTCGCCGCCACGAGCCCCGGGACCCACAGTCCGAACCCGATGAGCCCCAAGCCGCCGAGCACCAGGAGGGAGACGTCGAACCTCGTGAACACCGTCGCACCACCGAGAGAGCGTGCGGCCGGGTCCGGGGGCAGCTCCCGGGGCATCGCGTGGGCGCCCACCGCCTCCGCCCCCCGCGTCAGCGGGGCGCCCGGGCCCGGTTCGGGGCGCCCGCCGGAGACACGCAGCAGGCCGAAGGTCGTTGCCAGCACGACCGCCGTCACCGCCAACGGAAGCAGCTTGACGGCCCTGCGATCTTCCATGATTGCCCCCTTCTCTGGGTGGTGCTCCATTCCTGCCTCTCGGGTTGTCGGTCAGCTGCGGAACCGGCGGCGGCGGCCGACCCCACGGGCGGGCTTGTCACCTCGGTCCGGTCGGTGCCGGTCGGCTCTCTGGTCGGCCTGTCCCGCCGGCGATCCCCCGTCGCTGAAGGCGGTCGTGGACCCGCGCGAGCCGATCACCGGCTCCCCCGGCGTGATGCCGAGTCGGTGGTGTGGACCGGTCGGCGCTTCGGTCTGGCCGGTGAGGCCCTCGGCGGATGGGCGACGGCCGCCGGGGGGCCACACGATCTCGTCGATCTCCGGTCGAGCGTCGGGCGACGCGTCAGCGGTCTCGTCTCGCGCTGCCTCGAGCATCCGATCGGCTTCCTCTCGCGCCCGGCCCATCATCTCGACGCACGCCTGCTTCGCCTCGGCCAGCCAGGCCGTCGCCTGCTCGTGACTCTTCTCGAGTATGAGCGCCGCCTCTCGCTCGGCTCGGGCGATCTGCTCCCGGAGGGTGAGGTCGGCCCCGGCCAGCTTGCTGGCAGCCTCCCGATCGGCTTCGCCGACGAGCGTCGTGGCGGCGGTCTCCGCCTCCCGCCGGATGAGCTCGGCGCCGGCCTCCGCCTCCCTGCGCACCCGCGCCGTCTCGGCCCGCGCGTCCTGCACGAGCTTGGCTGCCACCGAGCGCGCTTCGAAGACGAGCTCCTCGGCTCGGTCGGCGGCTGCCTGGTAGACGGACTCCACCTCCGCCGTCGCCCGCTCCCGCAGCTCCAGGAGCTTCTTCTCCGACTCGGCGATCGCCCGTTGAGCAGCGGCGGTGGCCCGAACTCGAGCGAGCAAGTCCCCCCATCCGGCGCTCTCCGTCAGCCCCGCGGCCACGTCCTGCTCGAGCACCTCGGTGGCGGAACGGGCGTGCTCCACCAGCTGCGCGGCTTCGGCCGCCTCCGGGAGCGGCTGCTGGTCCTCCCAGGAAGCGGCGGCTGCTTCCACGCCTGGGCGCGGCCCGCGCCCCGTACCGTTCATGTCCGGCCCGTTCGCGAGCGTGCCCAGCGGACCTGGCGTCGCTCGTTCGGTTCCCACCTCGTTGCCCGCCGTCATGGCCACCTCCGGAGCGCGTGTTCGTGAAGGTGCTCTTCGTCAACGAGAACCTCGGCGGGCATGCCACGCTCCATCTCCATCTGCGACGGGCGCTCATCGAGCATCCCGACGTCGAGGCCACCTTCGTCGACATTCCTCGGCCCGGCCTCACCCGCCGTCTGGCTTCCCTTCCGGTGCCAGGGCTCGCGCGCCTCGATGCCGACCTTCAACCCCTTCGCTCGCAGCTGGCCCTCAGCGCGGTGGCCGCGCGCCGACTCGTCGGCATCGCCCCCGACTACGACGTCGTGCACGTCTACAGCCAGAACGCTGCGCTGCTCTCGGCTCGGCTCCTTGGCGATGTGCCGTCCGTCGTGTCGACCGACGCCACCAACCTGACCCAGGCCTACCACCTTCCGTATCGAGCGCCGGGACCGGGCACCGCCATGAGCCTGCGGCCGGCGATGGCTCTCGAGCGCCGCGTGTTCGGGGCGGCCGCGTTCGTCGTCGCCCAGTCGGACTGGACCGCCCGTCAGCTGGACCGCTACGGCGTCGCTCCCGAGAAGGTCCGGGTGATCCGGTTCGGCATACTCGTGCCTCCCCTGAAGGGGGGCGAGCCGTCGCCTGGCCCTCCACGGGTGACGTTCGTCGGCGCCACCATGGAGCGCAAAGGAGGTTGGACGCTCCTTCGCGCGTTCGAGGAGTCGCTCGCCGGCCGGTGCCGGCTCACGTTCGTCACCCGGGACCGGGTTCCCGCCGTCCCGGGCGTGGAGGTCATCAACGACGCGTTCCCCGGCGACCCCAGAGTCGAGGAGGTGGTGGCCCAGAGCGCCGTGTTCGCCCTCCCCACCGAGATGGACAACAGCCCCTACTCGGTGCTCGAAGCGATGGCCGCTGCCGTTCCCGTCGTCTCGACGACCGTCGGCGCCATCCCGGAGATGGTTCCCGACGGGATCGCAGGGGCGCTCGTGCCGCCCCGCGACCATCGCGCCCTCGCTCGCGCCATCGCGACCCTGCTCGACGACGACGACCGGCGCCGGCGCATGGGAGCGGCGGCCCGGGCGCGCGTCCTCGAGAGGTTCGACGCCCGCCGCACGACCGCCGACCTCGTGCGCGTCCTCGAGGAAGCCCGCAGCCGGCACCAGCGGTGATGCGGGTCGTCTCACCGCACACCTGCGGCCGAGTCGACCACGTCGAGCAGCGCATCGAGCTGCCGGCTGAGCGACAGCCCCTCCTCGACCTGGCGGCGACCGGCGTCGGCGCACCGGCGCCGGAGGAAAGGGTCGTCGAGGAGCGCCCCGATGGCAGCGGCCAGGGCGTCGGGGTCTCCGGGGGGCACGAGCAGCCCGGCCTCTCCGACGACCTCCACGGGGCCGCCGTGGTTCGTGGCCACCAGTGGGACGCCGATGCTCATGGCTTCGAGCACGACGAGCGGGCCCGCCTCGGGGTCGACGCTCGGGACCACGACCACCGACCAGTGGCGCATCCTTTCGACAGGGTCGTCGAGGTGCCCCAGGAAGCGCACCCGCCCGGCCAGGTCGGGCTGGGCGGCGCGGCGGTGGAGCGAGGCCACGTAGTCGGCGTCCTTGGGGAAGGCACCGCCGGCGAGCTCCAGCACCACGTCGTCGCGACCGAGGCGAGCCATGGCCTCGAGCAGGACGTCCTGACCCTTCCAGGAGGTGAGCAGCGAGGCGCAGCCGACGGCGGGCGGCGTGTCCGGCGGCGGGGCGGCGGGGGGCACCGGCCAGTCGGTGCCGTTCCAGACGACGCGGACGGGGAACGACCGGTCGCCGATCGACCGCCTCACCGCGTCGGAGACGGCCACGGCCGAGTCGACGACCGGGGCTGACGCGGCCAGGACGGCCCGCCACCGGGCCCGGTCGAGCACGCTGTGGGCGAGCCACAGGACGGGTGCCGCCGGACGGGCGAGGCGTAGGACGGGAAGGACCCGGAGGCCGTTGGCGACGACGAGGTCGACGGTGCGTCCCGCCTGGCGGAGACGGCGGGCGGCGACGAGGTAGCGGCGGGCCAGTACGGCGGCTCCGAGTGGGGGCAGGCCGGAGGGCAACATGAGGTCGGGGAGGGGCAGGTGCTCGTTCTCGCCCCGCACCTCGGCGGCCAGCGGTCCGTCGGGGGTCGCGGCGACGGTTGACCACCCTCGCTCCCGGGCACCGGCCAACAGCCGTAGCAGCACCTTCTCGGCGCCGGAAACCAGGCCGGTGTGGTTGACGGCGAGCAGACGGGGCTGGCCGGTCATGACGGCGGCAGCGCGCTGGTCAGGGCGGGGCCGCTCGCCGCGTGCTCGGGGATGGAGAGCGGGCCGCCGCTGTGCCGGTCGGTGCCGACGACGCCCTCGACCGCTTCGGCGAAGCGCTGGCGGAAGACGGCGGGGGAGAACTGCTCGGCGTGCTTCCTGATCACGC
>DATACM010000434.1:0-5658 GCA_036259055.1 Acidimicrobiales bacterium
TGCTCCATCGAGAACCTCGACCCGATGGGCGTCCACACCGGCGACTCGATCACCGTCGCCCCCGCCCAGACGCTCTCCGACGTCGAGTACCAGCGCATGCGCGACGCCGCCTTCGCCTGCATCCGCCGCATCGGGGTCGACACCGGCGGGTCCAACATCCAGTTCGCCGTCGACTCCGACACCGGCGAGCAGGTGGTCATCGAGATGAACCCCCGGGTCTCCCGCTCGAGCGCGCTGGCATCCAAGGCGACGGGGTTCCCCATCGCCAAGATCGCCGCCCGGCTGGCGGTGGGCTACACCCTCGACGAGATCCCCAACGACATCACCCGCAAGACCCCGGCCAGCTTCGAGCCCACCATCGACTACGTCGTCACCAAGATCCCCCGGTGGGCGTTCGAGAAGTTCCCCGGCACGTCGAACGCCCTGGGGACCCGCATGCAGTCGGTCGGCGAGGCCATGGCCATCGGCCGTACGTTCCCCGAGTCGCTGCAGAAGGGGCTGCGCTCCCTCGAGCACGGCCGCTGGGGGCTCAACTGCGATCCCGGAGAGGCGGCCCTCGACGACTTCGACGACGACGAGCTGGTACGGCGGGCGTCGATCGCCACCCCCGACCGGCCGTTCCACCTCGAGGCCGCCCTCCGCCGTGGCATCGCGGTGCGGCGGCTGCAGGAGGCCACCAGCGTGGACCCGTGGTTCCTCGACCAGATCGCCCGCATCACCGAGGAGCGGGCTCGCCTGGAGACGACGGGCATCGACGCCATGACCCGCGCCGACTGGCGCCGGGCCAAGCAGCTGGGGTTCGGCGACGCCCAGCTGGGGTGGCTCTGGGGCGTGCCCGAGGAGACGGTGCGGGCCCGGCGCCTCGCTACCGGCGTGCGGGCCACCTTCAAGACGGTCGACACCTGCGGGGCCGAGTTCGAGGCCCACACGCCGTACCACTACTCGACCTACGAGGACGAGGACGAGCACGTGACCGCCGCCCGACCGACGGTCGTGATCCTGGGGTCTGGCCCCAACCGCATCGGCCAGGGCATCGAGTTCGACTACTGCTGCGTGCACGCCAGCTTCGCCCTGGGCGACACCGGCTTCGACACCGTCATGGTCAACTGCAACCCCGAGACGGTGTCGACCGACTACGACACCAGCGACCGCCTCTACTTCGAGCCCCTCACCAACGAGGACGTGCTCAACGTGATCGAGGCGGAGGCCGAGTCGGGAAAGCTGGCCGGCGTCATCGTCGCCCTCGGCGGCCAGACGCCGCTCAAGCTGGCCGGCCGGCTGCCGCCCGAGCTGGTCCTGGGCACGTCGCCCGCCTCGATCGACCAGGCCGAGGACCGGGAGCACTGGAACGCGCTGTGCGCCCGACTGGAGATCCCCCAGCCGGCGGGAGGCACGGCCGCGAGCGTCGAGGAGGCCCTGGCCGTCGTCGCTCGGGTGGGCTACCCGGCGCTGATCCGCCCGTCGTACGTGCTCGGCGGCCGGGCCATGGAGATCGTGTACGACGACGACGGGCTGCGTCAGGCCATGGCCGAGCTGGCCAGCTTCGGGTCGTTGGGCCGGGAGGGCGGGCTGTCGGCCGAGCGCCCGGTGCTCATCGACCGGTTCCTCGAGGACGCGGTGGAGGTCGACGTCGACGCGGTGCGCGACGCCTCGGGCGAGGTGCTGATCGGCGGGGTCATGGAGCACGTGGAGGAGGCGGGCGTGCACTCGGGCGACAGCGCGTGCGTCATCCCGCCGCCGACGCTCTCCCGGCCGGTGATCGAGGTGATCGAGGGCCACACCCGGGCCATCGCCCGTGCCCTCGACGTGCGTGGGCTCATCAACGTGCAGTACGCGGTCAAGAACGTGAGGCCGGCGGGGGCAGGCCCGCCGCTGGCGCCCCAGGTCTTCGTGATCGAGGCCAACCCCCGCGCCAGCCGCACGGTGCCCTTCGTGGCCAAGGCCACCGGCGTCCCCCTCGCCAAGGTGGCTGCCCGGGTGATGGTGGGCGCCACGCTCGGCGAGCTGCGGGAGGAGGGCCTGCTGCCACCGGCCACCAACGGCGGCCACGTGTCGGTGAAGGAGGCGGTGCTGCCGTTCAACCGCTTCCCCGACGTCGACACCCTGCTCGGTCCGGAGATGCGGGCCACCGGCGAGGTCATGGGCATCGACGCCACCTTCGGGCTGGCCTTCTCCAAGAGCCAGCGGGCGGCGGGGGACCGCCTCCCGGAACGGGGCACCGTCTTCCTGTCGGTGGCCCAGCGGGACAAGGCGGGGGGCCTGCTGGCCGCCCGCCGCTTCGCCGAGCTCGGGTTCGAGATCGTGGCGACCGGCGGGACGGCGCGGTACCTCGAGGAGAACGGCGTGCCGGTACGGGCGCACGTGGCCAAGGTGGGGGAGGGCGACGGGCGGGGCCCGTCGGTCGTCGACCTCATCGAGGGCGGTGAGATCGACCTGGTGGTCAACACCCCACGAGGCCGGGGCCCGCGGGCCGACGGCGCCTACATCCGCCAGGCGGCCAACGTGAACGGCGTCCCCTGCCTCACCACCATCGCCGCCGCCCTCGCCGCCGCCGGGGGCATCGCCGACTGGGCCCGCTACGGCCTGGCGGTGAAGTCGCTGCAGGAGTACCTCGAGGAGGCCCAGCTACGGCTCGAGGTCTGAGCACCGTCGACCTGGGCACGGCGGTCGGCTCCGTGCGGCTGCCCAACCCGGTCATGACCGCGTCGGGCACCGCCGGGCACGGTGCCGAGCTGGCTGCCTACGTGGACCTCTCGCGGCTGGGCGCGGTCGTCGTGAAGTCGCTGTCGGCCGAGCCCTGGGCGGGCAACCCGCCGCCCCGCCTCCATCCGACCGACGGCGGCATGCTCAACAGCGTCGGCCTGCAGAACCCGGGCGTGGAGGTGTGGTTGGAGCACGAGCTGCCAGCGCTCCTGGCCACCGGAGCCAGGGTGGTGGCGAGCATCTGGGGCACGAGCCCGGGCGCCTACGAGAAGGCAGCGGCGCTGGTGGGCGAGGCGCCGCCCGAGGTGGTCGCCGTCGAGGTCAACCTGAGCTGCCCGAACCTCGAGGGTGGCCGGCACGTGTTCGCCCACTCGCGCACGGCGACGGCCGACGCGGTGGCGGCGGCAGCGGCGTGCGGACGCCCGCGCTGGGCCAAGTTGAGCGCCGACGTCACCGACGTGACCGACATCGCCGACGGCGCCCTCTCGGCCGGGGCCGAGGCCCTCACCCTCGTGAACACGCTGCGCGGGCTGGCCATCGATCCGGTGACTCGTCGTTGCCGGCTGGGCGCGGGCGGCGGCGGGCTCTCGGGGCCGGCGGTGCGCCCGGTGGCGGTGCGGGCGGTGCACGAGTGCCGAAGGGCGTTCCCGTCGACCGCCATCGTGGGGGTCGGCGGGGTCGCCACCGGCGAGCACGCGGTGGAGATGCTTCTCGCCGGTGCCGACGCAGTGCAGGTGGGCACGGCCACCTTCGCCGATCCCCGGGCGCCGCGGCGCGTGCTCGACGAGCTGTCGCGGTGGTGTGCCCGCCATGATGTCGGCCGGGTCACCGAGCTGGTGGGGGCGGCCCGTTCCTACGACGAGGATGGTGTGATCGATGGAGGTCCGTGACCGCTTGGCGCTCGCTCTGGACGTCGACGACCTGGTGGTCGCGCTGCGGCTGGCTCGGCGCCTGAGGCCCTGGTTCGGCGTGGCCAAGGTCGGCCTCGAGCTGTTCACCGCCGCCGGCCCCGACGCGGTGGCGTCGCTGCTCAACGGTGGTTACAAGGTCATGCTCGACCTCAAGCTGCACGACATCCCCACCACGGTGCGCAAGGCGGCTCGCGTCATCGGCGCGTTCGGCGTCAGCTACCTCACCCTCCATGCCCACGGCGGGGCGGTCATGCTGCGGGCCGGCGTCGACGGCCTGGTGGAAGGCGCGCAGTCGGCGGGCGCGCCCGTGCCTCTGGCCGTTGCGGTCACTGTCCTCACCAGCGACCGGGACGCGCCGCCACACATCCTGGGTCGCCGCGTCGCGACCGCGGTGGAAGCGGGCTGCGGTGGCATCGTCTGCGCTGCGGTCGACGTGCGGGAGGCCAAGGAGCTGGCCCCGCGGATGGTGGCGATCGTCCCGGGCATCCGGATGGTCGCCGGCGACCGCCACGACCAGGTCCGGGTCTCCACCCCTGAGCACGCCCTGGCGGCGGGCGCCGACCTGTTGGTCGTGGGGCGTGCGGTCACCGAGGCCCCCGATCCGGAGGCCGCCGCGACCCACCTCACCAAGACTCTCCGAGAAGCTCTGTAACTGGCGCCTTCGGCGCCCCGGCCTCGCCCTGAGCCGCCGCGCTAGGGTGCCGCCATGCCCCTGCCCCCCGAGCTCTCGCCCGACGCACGTCAGGCTGCCCTCGCCAAGGCGGCGGACGCTCGCCGCCAGCGCGCCGAGTTGAAGGAGAAGCTCAAGATGGGCTCGGTCTCGCTCTCCGAGCTCCTGGCTCAGGCCGACGGCGACGAAGTGGTCGGAAAGATGAAGGTCGTCGCCGTGCTCGAGTCGCTCCCCGGCGTCGGCAAGGTGCGGGCCCGCCGCCTGATGGAAGAGCTGAAGATCGCCGAGTCCCGCCGGGTGCGGGGCCTCGGCGCCCAACAACGGGAAGCGCTGCTCAAGCAGTTCCCCAACACCGCCTGAGCACCGGTCCGGCTGCTCCCCGACCACGGGCCGAGATGCCGGCCTCGGACGAGCCGCGGGCCGACCCGCTCGTCTTCGTGATCGTCGGGCCGTCCGGTGTCGGCAAGGGCTCGATCGCCGGGGCGCTGCCAGCGCGCGTCCCCCGGCTGTGGCTGAGCCGCTCGTGGACGACCCGTCCCCGGCGGGCCGGCGAGGCGCAGGACGCGTACCGCTTCGTCGACGACGAGACGTTCGAGCAGCACGCCCGGGACGGGGGCTTCATCGAGTCGGCGACGGTGTTCGGCCACCGCTACGGCACGCCGGTGCCCGAGGCGCCGCCCGGCCACGACGTGCTCCTCGAGATCGACGTGCAGGGGGCGGTACAGGTCCGCGCGCGCCACCCCGACGCGGTGGTGGTCCTCGTCGTGGCACCGTCGCGGCGGGCGCAGGAGCAGCGGCTGCGCGGCCGGGGCGACGACGAGGCGACGATCGCCCGGCGGCTGGCGGAGGCCGAGCGGGAGGAGGCGGCGGGACGCCAGCTGGCCGACCACGTCGTCGTCAACGACGACCTGGCCCGGGCCACCGACGAGGTCGCTGCTATCGTGGAGAGTCACCGCACCCGGCGCGGTCTCTCGCGCTGACGCACACTGGAGCTGCCCGATGGCCGAGCGCGCCACCATGATCTACCCGCCCATCGAGGGCCTCCTCGACAAGGTCGACTCGAAGTTCAGCCTGGTGACGCTGGCGGCCAAGCGGGGCCGGCAGATCAACTCGTACTTCAGCCAGCTGGGCGAGGGCCTGGGATCGATCGTCCCGCCGCAGGTGGCGTCGGTGTCGCGCAAGCCGCTGTCGATCGCCCTCGAGGAGATCTCCGCCGACAAGATCACCTACACCCGCCCGGAACCGGGCGCTGAGGCCCCGGCCGACGAGGCCACCCTCGAGGCCACCGAGTAACCGAGCCGGTAGGCGGGGCGAACAGTGTCGCCGAGCGACGAGCGAGGCGACCACGCAGTTCGGGGGGCTCGGGGGGGGGGG
>DATACM010000435.1:0-2491 GCA_036259055.1 Acidimicrobiales bacterium
GCTCCGGAGGAGCTTGCCCGTCGGAACAGAGGATGAGCCGCCGGCCGAAGGCCGGCGTCCGAGCAGTTGACATTCGGGGGGCATTCGGGGGGCGGAGCCCCCCGAAGGGGTTACCCCGTTACCACCGGTAGTGCGCGAAGGCTTTATTGCTCTCCGCCATCTTGTGCATGTCCTCCCGGCGCTTCACCGCCGAGCCGATGCCGTTGGAGGCGTCGAGCAGCTCGTTGGCCAGCCGCTGGGCCATGGTCTTCTCCCTGCGCTGGCGGGCGTAGCCGACCAACCAGCGGATGGCGAGGGTGGTGGCCCGGCGGGGGCGGACCTCCACCGGGACCTGGTAGGTCGCCCCGCCGACGCGGCGGCTCTTCACCTCGAGCTGGGGCTTGACGTTCTCCATGGCCCGCTTGAGGGCGGCGATGGGCTCCCCGCCCGTCTTGTCCTTCACGATGTCGAGGGCCTCGTAGACGGTGCGCTCGGCCACCGACCGCTTGCCCCGTTGGAGCACCTTGTTCACGAACTGGGTGACGAGCACCGACCGGTAGATCGGGTCGGGCATCAGCTCGCGCCGGGGCGGCGGTCCCTTACGCGGCATGGCTCACTTCTCTCTCTTGGCGCCGTAACGGCTGCGGGCCTGCTTGCGGTCCCGGACGCCGGAGGCGTCGAGCACGCCGCGGATGATCTTGTAGCGCACGCCGGGAAGGTCCTTCACCCGGCCGCCTCGCACCAGGACGATCGAGTGCTCCTGCAGGTTGTGGCCGACGCCGGGGATGTAGGCGGTGACCTCCTGTCCCGTGGTCAGCCGCACCCGGGCCACCTTGCGGAGCGCTGAGTTCGGCTTCTTGGGCGTGTGCGTGTACACGCGCGTGCACACGCCCCGGCGCTGGGGCGCACCTCGCAGGGCAGGGGTCTTGGTCTTCTCGACCTTGGACTCCCGTCCCTTGCGGACGAGCTGGGCGATGGTGGGCAAAGAGAAGTTCCTTCAGAGGTGAACCTGTCGATTGTACTGGGTCAGCTGGCGGCGTCCTCCGGCGGGTTGGCGAGGTAGCCAGCGCCGGGTTCGACCGGTTGGGACTGGCCGTCGCCGGCCAGGGCGCCGGGCACCTCCGGCTGTCCGTCGCCGTCGGAGGGCGACCCGATGTTGGCCAACCAGGCGGCCAGGTCCTGGTCGGTGTCCGAGGAGTAGTACGAGAGCGGCTCGTAGTCGGGGGCCTGGATCTCGAGGTTGCGGTAGCGGTCCATGCCCGTCCCGGCAGGGATGAGCTTGCCGATGATGATGTTCTCCTTCAGACCCATCAGCTGGTCCCGCTTGCCCTCGATGGCGGCCTCGGTGAGCACCCGCGTGGTCTCCTGGAAGGACGCCGCCGACAGCCACGAGTCGGTGGCCAACGACGCCTTGGTGATACCCATGAGCTCGGGGCGGCCCTCGGCCGGGGTCTTCCCCTCCTGGACCAGCCGGCGGTTGACCTCGGCGTACTGCCGCGAGTCGACCCGCTCGCCAGGGAGAAAGCCGGAGTCGCCGGGCTCGGCCACGAGGACCCGCCGCAGCATCTGGCGGACGATGAGCTCGATGTGCTTGTCGTGGATCGACACGCCCTGGGCCCGGTACACCTGCTGCACCTGGTCGACCAGGTACTGCTGGGTGTCCCGGATGCCCTTGATCTCGAGGAGCTCCTTGGGGTCCTTGGGCCCCTCGATGAGGGCGTCGCCGGCCGACACCTCGTCGCCGTCGCGGACGAGGAGGCGGGGGACGTCGCGGGTGGACACCGGGTAGGTCTCCTCCGAGCCGTCGTCGCCGACGATCGTCACCGTGCGGCCCTTGACCTCGTCGTCGCCGAGGCGGATGACACCCGACGTACGGGCCAGGACGGCCTTGCCCTTGGGGGTGCGGGCCTCGAAGAGCTCGACCACCCGGGGCAGACCGTGGGTGATGTCCTCGCCGGCGATGCCGCCGGTGTGGAAGGTCCGCATGGTGAGCTGGGTGCCGGGCTCGCCGATGGACTGTGCGGCGATCACGCCCACCGCCTCGCCCAGCTCGATGGGCTTGCCGGTGGCCATGGAACGGCCGTAGCACAAGGCGCACACCCCGTAGGTGGCCTCGCAGTTGAGCACCGAGCGCACCCGCACCCGGGTCACCTGTCGGTCGCGGCGGAGGGCGGCCAGCTCCTCCTCGCCCAGCTCGAGCCCGGCCGGCAGCTCGGTGCCGTCGGACAGCGTCACCGGGTCGAGCAGCACCCGACCCGACAGGCGGGTCTCGAGGAACTGGCGCTCGTCCGGGCGGTCGCCGACGATGTTCTCGACCCAGATGCCCCGGGTCGCACCGCAGTCCTCCTCGCGGACGATGAGCTCCTGGGCGACGTCGACCAGGCGCCGGGTGAGGTAGCCGGAGTCGGCCGTGCGCAGGGCGGTGTCGGCCAGCCCCTTGCGGGCGCCGTGGGTGGAGATGAAGTACTCCAGCACCGACATGCCCTCACGGAAGTTGCTCTTGATGGGCCTG
>DATACM010000436.1:0-1915 GCA_036259055.1 Acidimicrobiales bacterium
CGAGACCCCTAGAGACCGGGGCAGGGGCTGGCGGCGTCGGTGCGCAGGGGGCTGCCGGCGGGCACGAGGTAGGTGACCACCGACTCGGCCGGCTCCGGCCCGGTGTTGCGCACCATCGCCACCTCGGGGCCCTCGACGAAGGCTTGCCCGGTCGTGTAGACGCGGGCGTTGCACCGGGCGTCGTAGCGCGTGAACGTCCCGCTCTTGACGACGACCAACACGGCGCCGGGGTGGCCGTGCCACCCGGAGGTGCCGCCCGGCTGGAACGTGAGCACCTGGGTGACGACGTCCGTGGGACCCGTCGTCACCAGCTTGACGTCCCGGGTGGTGACCCGGACGCGATCCGAGTTCGTCCCCCGACCGAGCAGGGCGCTCACCACGCCGGACGACGGCGTACCGGCAGCGGGGACGGTCACGACCACCAGAGCCAGGACAGCTACAACTGCCCCGGCGATGGTGCTTCGGCGTAGTACGGCGGACTTCTGCATCGCTTTTCTCCCTTGCTCTCACAGCGGGTCGGTACGCACCTCCAGGCCGGCCTCGGCCAGGCCCTCCTCCAGGGCCGCCCGGTCGGCGGCGGTCAGTGGAAGGGGGGCGTCGGGCGGCGCTGACGCCACCTCGAGCATGGCGGCGGCGTCGAGCAGGCGCCGGTCGTACGCCTCCAGGTCGGCGCTCCACGCCTCCCGCTCCCGCTGCTCGTAGCGGATCAACCGCAGCCGAAGGGAGCGCAGCTCGGCGCTGAGCCGCTCGATGGGGACGGCCGCCCGCCGGCTCATGAACCCGCCGGCTCGTGGGCGGACACCGCGTACGTGCCGCCGGCGAACGGCTGGCGGTCCCACGTGGCCCACCGGGCCGAGAGGCTGAGGCCGGCGGCGGCGGCGTGGGCGTCGTAGGTGGCCAGGTCGAGGCGGCCCGGCTGCAGCTCGAACCCGGCGACCAGCACACCGCCCGGCGAGAGGTGGCGGGCCAGGTTGGCGACCACCCTGCCCTCGGTGCCCGGCTCCAGGAAGATCATGACGTTGCCGGCCATGACGACCACGTCGAAACGCCGGCCGAGGTCGACCTCGGCGATGTCGCCCAGCACCCATTCGAGGCCGGGTGCCCGGGACCGGGCCCGCTCGAGCATGGCGGGATCGAGGTCCACGCCGACGGTGTCCAGGCCCCGCCGGGCCAGCTCGGCGGCGACCCTCCCCGTGCCGCACCCGGCGTCCAGCACCGACGTCCGCCGACCGGGCCCCCTGCGGCACAGCCACTCGACCAGGTCGGCCTCGCCGTGGACGTTCTCACCCTTGGCCGCCAGCTCCCCCCACGCGTCGTCGTAGGTGGCGGCCCGCCCGCCGGCCTCGGCCAGCCACCGGTTCCCGGGCTCCGCCATCGACGCCGAGTGTACGGGGCGGTCCGGGGCCCGCCCGGCCGTCTGCTACGCATGCGCGCATGAGCGACAACGGCGACGACGTCCCCCTCGTCCCCCGGGAAGTGCTGTTCGGCAACCCCGAGCGCATGAGCCCCCGCATCTCGCCCGAGGGCTCACGCCTGGCATGGATCGCCCCCGACGAAGGAGTGCTCAACGTCTGGGTCGGCTCGATCGGCGATGCCGAGGCCCGGCCCGTCACCCGCGACCGCGACCGGGGCATCCGCTCGTTCTTCTGGGCCCACGACCGCCGCCACCTCGTCTACAGCCAGGACAAGGGCGGAGACGAGAACTGGCGCCTGTACGACGTCGACCTCGAGACGGACGAGATCCGCGACCTCACGCCGTTCGAGCAGGTGCAGGCCCGGGTCGAGGACGCCGACAAGCGGTTCCCCGACCACGTGCTCGTGGGGCTCAACCGGGACAACCCCGAGCTGCACGACGTCTACCGCCTGGACCTCCGCACGGCCGAGCTGGAGAAGGTGGCGGACAACCCGGGGTTCA
>DATACM010000437.1:0-8021 GCA_036259055.1 Acidimicrobiales bacterium
AGACCACGAGCACCACCACCAAGAAGACCGACGCCCGCCAGGCCCATCTCGACTTCGCCCGCTGCATGCGCGAGCACGGCGTGGACATGCCCGACCCGACGTTCGAGGACAACGGGATGGTGAAGTTCGAGGCGCGCCAGGGCGGCGGCGGCGAGGTGGAACAGGCCGGGGAGCTCGACGCCACCTTCGGGGAGGCGGAAAGGGCGTGCCGCCACCACCTCGCCGGAGTGATGGGCAACGGGCCCGACGGCAAGCCCGACGCCGAGCTGCAGGACCGAGCGCTGAAGTTCGCCCGGTGCATGCGCGAGCACGGCGTTGCCAACTTCCCCGACCCCGACCTCTCCGAGGGTGGGATGGTCAAGATCGGCGGCGAGGGGCTCGACCCGTCGTCTCCCACCTTCCAGGAGGCGCAGAAGGCCTGCCAGTCGATCATGGGCACGGGCCCCGGTGCCGGCCCCGATGGCGCCAGGCCGGCCGGAGGTTGGACGTGAACCTCCGCCGCCGCGAACGAGACACCGCGCCGTCTCACGACGGCGAGGTCCCGCGGCCGGGCCGTGGACGGGGCACGCAGCGCTGGCGCCGCCCGGTCGCCATCGGTCTGGTCGCCGTGCTGTCCGGCGGCGCGCTGGTCTGGGGACTCGGCCGGGGCAAGGACTCCGCCGGCTCGGCCAGCACGGCCAAGGCGACGGCGACGGCCAAGGTGAGGCGCACCGACCTCGTCTCCCGGACCGACGTCGACGGGGCGCTCGGCTACGCCGGGCACTACGACGTCGGGGGCCAGCTGCAGGGCACCATCACGGACCTGCCCGGCGAGGGGAGCGTGGTCGAGCGCGGCCACGCCTTGTACCGGGTGGACAACCGGCCCGTCACACTTCTCTACGGCGAACTGCCGGCGTGGCGTCGCCTGGCCCAGGGGATCGAGGACGGTCCCGACGTCCGCCAGCTCGAGCAGAACCTGGTGGCTCTCGGCTTCGCCACCGAGCAGGAGCTGACGGTGGACGACAAGTTCACCTCGGCCACGGCGACGGTCGTGCGGCGGTGGCAGAAGGCGCTCGACGTCGAGCAGACCGGTGCCGTCGAGCTGGGCGAGGCGGTCTTCCTGCCCGGGGCAGTCCGGGTGAGCGAGCTCAAGGCGCAGAAGGGCTCCCCCGCAGGCCAGGGCCCCGTGCTGAGCGCGACCAGCACCTCTCGCATCGTCTCCGTCGACCTCGAAGCCTCCAAGCAGTCGCTGGCGAAGGTGGGCGACAAGGTCGAGGTGAAGCTCCCCGACGGCCGTACCACGACCGGGACGATCGCCTCCGTGGGCACGACGGCCAAGACCACGGGCCAGGGCGACGACGCCAAGCAGGTGGTGAGCGTCACCGTCACCTTGGACGACCCGGCGGCCACCGGGACCCTGGACCGGGCGCCCGTGCGGGTGGGCATCGTCAGCGACTCCCGGAAGGGCGTGCTGGCCGTCCCGGTCAACGCCCTCCTCGCCCTGGCCGAGGGCGGGTACGGCGTGCGGGTCGTCGACGCCGGCGGCAGCCGCATCGTGGCGGTGAAGGCGGGCCTGTTCGCCAAGGGCATGGTCGAGGTCGAGGGCGATGGCCTGGCCGAGGGCATGGACGTGGAGGTGCCGGCGGCATGAACGCCCTCGTCGAGCTGCGGGACGTCTTCAAGCGCTACCCGGGGACGCCGCCGCTGGAGGTCCTCCGGGGCGTCAGCCTCGACGTCGAGGAAGGGGAGCTGGTGGCGGTCGTGGGTCCGTCGGGATCGGGCAAGTCGACGCTGCTCCATCTGATGGGCACCCTCGACCGGCCGTCGGAGGGGACCGTGCGGGTGGCGGGCCACGACGTGGCCAGCATGAGCGACCGGGCGCTGTCCGCCCTCCGGGCACAGGCGATCGGCTTCGTCTTCCAGCAGTTCTTCCTGCTCGACGGGATGACCGCCCTCGACAACGTGGCCACCGGCCTCCTCTACCACGGCGTCCGGCCGGTCGAGCGCCACCAACGGGCGGTGGAGGCGCTCGAGCGAGTAGGGCTCGGCCACCGGCTGACCCACCGTCCCAACGAGCTCTCCGGAGGAGAGCGTCAGCGGGTGGCCATCGCCCGGGCGGTGATCGCCCGCCCCGCCCTGGTCCTGGCCGACGAGCCCACCGGGAACCTCGACACCCACGCCAGCGCCGAGGTGTTCGCCGTCCTGCGGGAGCTCAACGCCCGGGGCACGACGGTCGTGGTCATCACCCACGAGCGCGAGCTGGCCGCGTCCCTCCCCCGCCGCGTCGAGATGGTCGACGGGAGGATCCGCGAGGAGATGCGGGTGTGACCGCTCCGAGCCTGGCGCCGGCGCCTCTCGCGCCGGGCGACGTGCTGCGAGCCGGAAGCCTCGGCCTGCGGACCCGCCGCCTGCGGGCGGGGCTGTCCGCCCTCGGCATCGCCATTGGCATCGCCGCCATGGTCTCGGTGCTGGGGATCTCGGCGTCGAGCAAGGCCGACCTGCTGGCCGAGCTCGACCGCTTGGGCACCAACCTGCTCACGGTCACGCCCGGCCAGACGCTGTTCGGCGAGAACGCCTCCCTTCCCAAGGAGGCGGTGGGCATGATCGGCCGCATCGGCCCGGTGCGCGCGGTGAGCGCCACCGGAGCGGTCAACGCCAGCGTCCGGCGCACCGACCTCATCTCCAAGACCGAGACCGGCGGCATCGCCGTCAAGGCCGCCCGGACCAACCTCCTCGAGGTGCTCGGCGCGACCGTCCGCAGTGGGACCTACCTCAACGCCGCCACCGAGCGCTACCCGGCGGTGGTGCTGGGGTCGGTCGCCGCCAGCCGGCTGGGCATCGAGCGGGCCGAGCCGGGCACGGTCGTCCGCATCGGAGACCACTGGTTCAGCGTCGTGGGCATCCTCGACCCGGTGCCGCTGGCCCCCGAGATCGACCGCTCGGCGCTGATCGGGTTCCCGGTGGCCGAGTCCCTCCTGGGCTTCGACGGGCACCCCGACACGATCTACGAGCGCTCGGAGGAGGACGCGGTCGAGGCCGTCCGTGCCGTCATCCCTGCGACCGCGAACCCCCAGAACCCCGAGGAGGTCAGGGTCAGCCGGCCGTCCGACGCCCTCGCCGCCCGGGCCGCAACCAACAACGCCTTCAACGCCCTGTTCCTGGGACTGGGCGGGGTGGCGCTGCTCGTGGGAGGCGTGGGCATCGCCAACGTCATGGTCATCTCCGTCCTCGAGCGCCGCTCGGAGATCGGCTTGCGGCGGGCCCTCGGCGCCACCCGCGGACAGGTCCGGGCCCAGTTCCTGACCGAGTCGCTGCTGCTGTCCGGCCTGGGAGGTGTCGCCGGCGCCGCCCTCGGGGCCATTGTGACGGGGGCCTACGCGGCCAGCCGGTCCTGGACCGTCGTCGTGCCGCCGGTGAGCATCGCGGGCGCGGTGGTCGCCGCACTCGCCATCGGCGCCATCGCCGGTCTGTACCCGGCGGTGCGGGCCGCCCGGCTGGCTCCGACCGACGCCCTGCGTTCGGTCTGATCCCCGCCGCTCAAGCGTTCGCCGTTCCAAGATCGCACCGGGCGTCGAGGGCACCGTCACCGCCGAGACTCACGCCCACGTGCTGGTCGACGGGGCTCCCCCGCTCGACTGGAACGACACGCTGAACCGGGACAGCACGGTGAGCGGCGTCGGCGAGGAGATCACCCTCTCGACGTGCGCCGACACCAGCGGCAACGTCTCGTCCGCCTAGTACTTCCCGCCAGCGCCGAGCGCGCAAGGGGTCACCGGCCCCTGCGCGCTCCGGCGCGTCGTGCTCGTCCTCAGACCGCCGTCGGCGCGGGGCGGACGGCGGGATCAGGCATCGTGCCGATCTCGAAGGTGCAGGTCCCGGTCTTGACCGCGGGGTCGGCCGAGGCGATGGCGCGGACGTCGTCCTCGGCTTCCGCCTCCACCACGGCGAGCCCCCACGAGCCGGCATGGTCGATGACCACGCCGAAGACGGCGACGCGCCCCTGGTCGAACAGATCGGTCCAGTACTCCGCGTGCTCCCCCATGACCGCCTGTTCGGCTTCGGTCATGTCGGTCGCGAACGTGGGACGGGGCGGGATCAACTTGTAGACGAAGTACTTCTGGCTCATGGCTTTCCTCTCTGTCGCAGCCGCCTTCGACGTCTACAGGAACCGGGATAACGATCCCGCAAACGACGGCCGGCGCGCGTCCTAGGGTTCCGATGGTGACGCCATCCACGCCCACGCTCGCCGACGTCGAGGGTCGCCTGGACATGCCGCTCCGGGAGGCGATGGAGACGCAGCGGGCGGTGCGGCGGCTGCTCCCCGACCCGGTGGACGACGCCATCGTGCTCCGCTGCCTGGAGCTGGCGACCAAGGCGCCGACCGGCTCGAACGTCCAGAGCTGGGAGTTCGTCGTCGTGAAGGACCCCCGGGTGAAAGAACGGCTGGCCCGCCAGTACCGGCGGGTCTGGAGCGTCTACGGGCGCGTCGGCCGCTGGGTCGTCGCCCGCCGGCGCGACGAGCGGTCGAAGCGCATCCTCGCCGCGGTGGAATGGCAGGTCGACCACTTCGTCGAGGTCCCGGTGGTCGTGGTGGCCTGCCTGCGCGGCGGTCCGCTGCCGCTGTCCCGTGTCGCACCGGTCGCCCGCTCGTCGTTCTACGGCTCGATCTACCCGAGCGTGCAGAACCTCCTGCTGGCGGCCCGCGCCGTCGGGCTGGGGGCCGGGCTGGTCACGCTGCCGCTCTGGAGCACGATCGCCGCCCGCCGGATCCTCGGGCTGCCGTGGTCGGTGACCCCCTGCTGCGTCGTCCCCCTCGGGTGGCCGCGGGGTCGCTACGGACCGGTGACCCGGAGGCCGGTCGGCGCCGTCACCCACCTCGACCGCTACGGCAACCGGCCTTGGTCTCATGGCTGACCGGCACGGGCCCAGCAGCACCGCGCAGGCGGTCCGCAACGCCCACGACTGGTTCGAGGTCAACAGCGGATGGGCTCCTCCCGACGAGGAGACGCTCGCCGACTGGCTGGCCGACGGCGTCTGCCGGTGCCCCGACGAGTGCCTGGTCGCACCCGACGGTTGGTGCGACCACGGGCTGGCCTCGTGGTGGTTGATACTCCGGGCGCTGGAGGAGGGAAGGTGACCCGGCGCGGCGGTCAGAACGCCACGATCGTGAACGTCCCCCACGCGAACAGCGCGGCCGAGACGACGCAAAGGGCGGCGTTGGTCGCCGTTCGGAGACGCGGCCGGCGCACGTAGTCGTCGACGATCCAGCGGAGCCCGTTCAGCCCGTGCAGCAGGGCGAGGGCGAGCAGCGACCAGTCGAAGATGCGCCAGAGCGGGTTGTCCCACCGGCGGGCGACGAAGTCGTGGTCGGTGTCGACGACGTCGTTGAGGATGTGGGTGATCGAGAAGTGGACGAGGGCGAGGAACACCAGCGCCAGCCCGGAGAGGCGCATGAAGAACCACGACCACGTCTCGAAGCTGCGCCCCCGTCGACGACCCGCTGACGCCGCCGCCCGGTCGGGTGCCTCGTCCACCCGGACGGCGCTCATAGTCGCTCCTGGTGAGCTGCGCTCGGCTCGCCGTGAGGGAGCACCGGCCCCTGCGGGTGGCGGGCGTGAGGCAGGCGCCGGCGGCCCCGCTCGCCGTGCTCGCTCACAGGTGACCCTCCACAAAGGGCTTCATGATCACCCACGCCCCCGGCACGCCCAGGGCCAGGGTGAGCCCGACGGCGGCGGTGAGCAGGCGGCGCTCGTTGCGGACCGCGCCCGGGAAGAAGTCGACGGCGACGATGCGCAGCCCGTTCAGCGAGTGGAAGAGGAGGGCGAAGAGGAGCCCGACCTCGAACACCCGCAGGAGGGCGTTGCCGTAGACGTCGTGCACGTCGTCGTAGAGGGCGGGCCAGCGCACCAAGGAGACGTCGACGATGTGCAGCAGCAGGAAGAAGAAGATGAGGAACCCGCTGACCCGGTGGCCGATGAACGCCCACTGGCCGGACTTGCCGCGATAGGGACGGGTGCGGGTGGTCACCGGCGGCGGGGACGCCGCCCGTACCACCGGTCGGCCCACATGGTGGACGACGTCACGTAGACGGCGAAGACCGCGATCAAGAGGGCGATGGCGGACAGGGCGACGACGAAGACGGTCTGGGCCCTGGTCACCGCCTCAAGCTACCGGTCGGTCGGGGGGGCACCCGATGAGACGGTGACCACTGTCACCTTCGCCTCACCTCGGTCCGGTCGATAAGAGCAAGAGAAAGTGTTGACGAACGACGGCCCGGGCGGCCGGCTCGCATGAGATACCGCCCAGCCGGGAACAAGACGAAACAGACGAATCGCTCTAAGCTCTCAACTGGCCTCGACCCAAGGAGCAGCATGTCCCCAGCCACTCGACGAGCTCGTCGCCTCGCCGCCGGCCTGGCCGGCCTGGTGGTCGGGATCGCAACCGCGGGAGCCGCCGGCGCCCAGAGCGCCGGCTCGCAGCAACCGTCCCCCCCACCCCGTGACCGCGGCAACGCACCGTCGGTTGTCGGTGTCGAGCGCGGCCGCCCGGTCCAGGGGCGCTACATCGTGGTCTTCCGCAAGGGGACGGCGATCGCCGAGATGCGGTCCGCCCGTGACGAGGCGCGCGGCCGGGGCGCCCAGGTGCACCACGACTACCAGCACGCCCTGACCGGCTTCGCCGCCACGCTTCCGGCCCCGGCACTGGATGCCCTCCGCCGCAACCCCCGGGTGGAGCTCATCGAGCAGGACGCCGTCGTCACCGCCAGCGCCACCCAGACCGGGGTGACCTGGGGGCTCGACCGCATCGACCAGCGGGCGCTGCCGCTAGGGCAGACCTATACCTACAACGCCTCCGGCGCGGGGGTGAAGGCGTACATCGTCGACACCGGGCTCCGGACGAGCCACGCCGAGTTCGGCGGCCGGGCCGGAGGCGGGTACACGGCGGTGGCCGACGGACGGGGCGTGCAGGACTGCAACGGCCACGGCACCCATGTCGCCGGCACCGTCGGCGGCAGCACCTGGGGCGTGGCCAAGCAGGTCTCGCTCGTCCCCGTGCGGGTGCTCGACTGCGCCGGGGCGGGGACCACCTCGGGCGTCATCGCCGGCGTCGACTGGATCACCGCCGACCACGCCGCCGGCCAGCCGGCGGTGGCCAACCTCAGCCTCGGAGGGCCGGCGTCGACCGCCCTCGACACCGCCGTGCGCAACTCCATTCTCGACGGGGTGACGTTCGCGGTGGCCGCCGGCAACGAGAACGTCGACGCCTGCGGCGTCTCGCCCGCCCGGGTCACCGACGCCATCACGGTGGGGGCCACCACGTCGGGCGACGCCCGGTCGTCGTTCTCCAACTACGGCACCTGCCTCGACCTGTTCGCCCCTGGCTCGTCGATCACCTCGGCGTCGCACTCGACCGACACCGCCCTCGCCATCATGAGCGGGACGTCGATGGCGACCCCCCACGCCGCCGGCGTCGCCGCCCTCTACCTGCAGGGCTCGCCGTCGGCCGCGCCGGCGACCGTCCGCAACGCCATCGTCAACAGCACCACCGCCAACGCCGTGTCGGGCGCCGGGTCGGGGTCGCCCAACCGGTTGCTCTACTCGCTGTTCGGTGCCAGCGCCCCCACGACGACCACCGGCTGCTCGCTGCCCGAGTCGTACACCGGATCGCTGCCCGGCACCGGCTCCGGCGCCTACCAGCCCAACGGGAGCTACTACTACGCCAACGCCGGCACCCACACCGGGTGCTTGCGGGGACCGTCGGGCGCCGACTTCGACCTCTACCTGCTGCGGTGGAGCGGGAGCACCTGGGTGACCGTCGCCCAGGGCATCAAGAGCGGCTCGGCCGAGGACGTCAGCTACAACGGCGCCGCCGGCTACTACACCTGGCGGGTCGAGTCCTACAGCGGATCGGGGAGCTACACCTTCGGCCTCCGCCGGCCGTAGGGGCCGACCCGAGCCTCCTCCCCCGGCGGCCGCTCGCAGCCGCCGTAGGCGGCCACCTCCGGCTGCCGGCAAGGAAGAAGACGGCGGAGGGCGATCCGG
>DATACM010000438.1:0-3510 GCA_036259055.1 Acidimicrobiales bacterium
GCGGCCGGCGCGGGTGCGGTAGGCACGGCCGGCGCGGCGGGCACCGGTGCGGCGGGAGCGGATGGCGCGGCGGGAGCGGCGGCGGCGCTGGGAGGGGTGAACTCCACCGGCGTGTACCCGAGCTCGGGTGGGGCCTGGGCAGCGGTGGCGGGGGCGAAGAGGGCCAGCGCGGCCAGAGCCGCCGCCACCGCTGCGCCGGCGCGGAGAGTTGTCGTCCTGAACGGGGGCATTTTCCTTACATACCCGTGAGAATGTCGCCGTAGACCCGGCGCCCGCGCCGTAGCATCTCGTCCAATGCTCTCCGCGGGCGATCGGGCGCCGTCGTTCGCCCTCCCCGACGCGTTCACCGGCGAGGTGGTGACCGATCCGTGGGAGCCCGGGGGCGCCGTGGTGGTGTTCTTCAAGGTGACGTGCCCGGTGTGCCACATGGTCGCCCCCAAGGTCACCGCCCTCGCCGAGGCGGGCGTGCCGGTCCTCGCCATCGGCCAGGACCCGCCGGCCAAGCTGGTGACCTACGCGGAGGACAAGGGTCAGGCCGTCCCGACGCTGAGCGACGTGGCGCCTTATCCGGTGTCGTCGTCGTTCGGCATCTCCAGCGTGCCGACGCTCTTCGACGTGGCGCCCGACGGTGTCGTCGTCGACGCCGTCGCCGCCTGGGACCGTGAGCGCTGGAACGCGGTCGCCGCCGCCCACGGTGCCCCCGCCCTGTCCGCCGACGGTGACGGCCTGCCGCCCTTCCGCCCCGGCTGAGGCAGCCGCAACCGTCACTGACCGGTCGGGTCAGCCACCGCCTTCACACCACCGCCCCCGCGGCAGTCGGCGGGAGCTCGCGCCCGTCCTGCTCGCGATCCTCGGGGTCGTCGAGGGCTTCCCCGAGACCCGGGCGCAGCGCTCGCGTCGCCAGCACCAGCGCCAGGAAGGCGCCGGCGCAGCCGGCGGTGACCACTCGCAGCCCCAGGCGGTCGCCGAGGGCACCCTGGGCCACGGAGCCGATCGGGTAGATGACGCCCAGTGCCACCATCCAGAGGCTGAAGATGCGAGCCCGGTAGGCGGCTGGGGCCCGCAGCTGCACCACCGTCGACAGGCCCGAGAGGATGCCGATGTATGCCGCCCCGAGCGCGACCAAGGCGGCAGCGGCGAGTACGAGGTTGGGGGCCAGCGCGTAGAGCGTGAC
Organism: Acidimicrobiales bacterium; assembly: GCA_036259055.1. Taxonomy (GTDB): domain Bacteria; phylum Actinomycetota; class Acidimicrobiia; order Acidimicrobiales; family AC-14; genus DASZJY01. The sequence goes on from DATACM010000438.1 coordinate 1,175, forward strand.
GACCAGCGGCAACACGACAAGATCGGCCGTCAGCACCCGCGGGCGGCCGAAGCGCTGGGCCAGCGGGGCCTGGGCCAATGCCCCCGCCACCGCGCCCACCCCCTGGGCGGTCACCAGCACCGACGTGCCCGTGTCGCCGGCGTCGAAGAGCTTGAGAGCGACCGCGGGGATGAGGGCGATGAACGGCGACAGCAGGAAGGCGGTGACCCCGATGGTGACGATGGCGAGCCGGCACCCGGGCTCGCGGAACGCCGCCCGGGCCCCGCCGGCGATCCGGCTTCGGAGGCTGCCCCCCTCGACGTCCCGGGACGCCGCCGGGATGCGCACGAAGACCAGGGCCACCAGGACGGCGCCGAACGACGCCGCGTTCAGGGCGAAGGCCCACGTGTAGGAGCCGGCCGCCAGCACGACTCCGGCCGCCGCCGGTCCCAGCACCCGCCCGAGGTTGTACTGCGCGGCCGACAGCGACATGGCGCCCAGGAGCTCGTCGCGGCGGACGAGGTCGGGGAGGATGGCCTGGTAGGCGGGGAAGCCGAGGGCGGTCATGCAGCCGCCACCCAGGACGACGAGGGTCACCCCGAGGGGCGTGGCGTGGCCGGTGCCCACGAGGACGGCAAGGAGCGTGGCGAACGCCGTCTCGCCGACCGTCGTCATGAGGAGCCACCGCCGGCGGTCGACGTTGTCGGCCAGGGCGCCGCCCACCGGCGACAGCAGGCCCATCGGCAAGAAGGCGGCGGCCGCCACCAGTCCGGTCCAGCGGGCCTGGTCGGTGATGGCGGTGACGAGCACGCCCACCGCGACCGTCTGCATCCACGAGCCGACGTTGGAGAGGAGCGCCGCGCTCCAGACGAGGGCAAAGTCGCGGTTGCGGAGCGGCCGCAGGGCGCTGCTGCGCAACAAGGGTCAACCGAGCGGGGCGGCGGGCCCGGGCTCGGCGTACCGGGCCTCGAGGCGATAGTGCTCGTCCAGCTCGACGACCTGGTTGAACTCGTCGAAGGTGGTGACCAGGTCGAGGTGGTCACGCAGGGTGCCCTCCTCGGCCAGCACCTGGTAGGCGCGGCCGACGGCCCGAGCGGCAGCGAAGAGGCCGGTGAGGGGCGAGACGATCAGGTCGAAGCCCAGCTCGTGCAGCTCGGCGGGCGTGAGAAGGGGCGTGCGCCCGGCCTCGATCATGTTGGCCACCCGCACCAGGCCGGGCGTGGCCGCCGCCACCGCCTCCATCTCCGACACCGACTCGGGCGCCTCCACGAAGATGGCGTCGACTCCGAGGTCGGCGGCCATCTGCGCCCGCTCGATGGCCTCGTCGAGCCCCACTGCGGCGCGGGCGTCGGTGCGGGCGACCACGAACAGCCGGTCCCGGTGCTCCAGGGCGGCCCGGAGCTTGGACAGCCAGTCATCCCTGGCCACGACCCGCTTGCCGGCCAGGTGGCCGCACTTCTTCGGCCAGACCTGGTCCTCGAGGAAGATCCCCGCCGCTCCGGCGGACTCGAAGAGCTCGACGGTGCGGATCGTGTTCAGGGCGTTGCCATGGCCGGTGTCGCCGTCGACGATCACCGCCGCCTCCGGCACGCGGCCGCACACCCGGCGGGCGACCTCGGCGATCTCCGCCTGGGTCAGGTAGCCGAAGTCGGGGAGGCCGAGCAGGCTGGCGGCGGTGGCATAGCCGGAGAGGAAGAACACCTGATGGCCGGCCGACCAGGCGAGGCGGGCGGAGAGCGCGTCCCAGACACCCGGCATGAGGACGGCGCGGCCTTCGCCCAGCAGGCTGCGGACCCGGTCACCATTCACCGGTCAGCAGTTGGCCCGGCCGTAGGCCTCGATGCGCTGGGCGGCGGAGAGGAACTCGGGCGACAGCAGGCGCTGGACCATCTGCGGCGGGATCCGGCTCGTCTGGAAGTCGACCCTCTCGAGCTCGTCGACGTACTCCTGCATGACCCGGGCCACGAGGTCGACGTCGCCCTTGATCTCCGGTGGCGCCACCTCCTGCGCCTCCCTGAGGTCGCTGCGGATGTTGCGCAGCAGGTCGCGGAGCTGCCCGGGCTCGGTGACGTTCCTCGTGCGGTTGTACTGGTCGTTGTAGGAGCGCAGGAGCTCGCAGAACCGGCCGCCCTTGCCCGGCGTCGCCGGGGCGGTGGTCGCGGGGGTCGGGGTCGTCGTCGCCGTGCTGGCCGTTTCCTCGTCGTCGTCACCGCAGCCCACCAGGCCCGCGACACACACCAGTGCCACCGCCACGAGCGACCTGCGCATGCATGCTCCTCCCCGTCGTCCTCGGCGGTGGAAGCTACCAGGGGCACCGTTAGGCTCCCGGCCCATGGCCGCCCCCGACGAAGGCGCGA
>DATACM010000439.1:0-2944 GCA_036259055.1 Acidimicrobiales bacterium
GCCCACCGCCCACGGCGGCCACCACGGGCAGCCGGGCGGCACCCGCACCGACGACCGCCAGCGCGACCGGCAGCGGGACAACCGCGGTCCCGGCGGCGACGGGTCGGGCGAGCCCGGCAACCGCCGCAGCCGGCGGCGCCGGGGCCGCAACGCCGATCGGGCCCCCCAGCAGGACCGCGAAGACGTCCAGTACTCGGGCGAGCCCATCCCCGTCGAGGGCCTGCTCGACCTGCACGAGAAGGGCTACGGGTTCCTCCGGACCACCGGCTACCTGGCCAGCCCCAAGGACGTCTACGTCTCGGTGAGCCAGGTGCGCCGCTTCGGCCTGCGCAAGGGCGACTACATCAAGGGGGCCAGCCGCCCGGCGGGCTCGAGCGAGAACTGGCCGGCGCTCCTGCGCATCGACACGGTCAGCGGGATGACGCCGGACGAGGCCCGCCAGCGCCCGAAGTTCGAGGATCTCACCCCGCTGTTCCCCGACCAGCGCCTGCGCCTGGAGATCCCGGGCGAGAGCAACAACATGGTCGCCCGCATCGTCGATCTCATCTCGCCCATCGGGAAGGGCCAGCGCGGCCTCATCGTCTCGCCGCCGAAGGCGGGCAAGACCACCGTCCTCAAGCAGATCGCCCACTCCATCGAGGCCAACAACCCCGAGGTGCACCTCATGGTGCTGCTCGTCGACGAGCGGCCCGAGGAGGTCACCGACATGCGGCGATCGGTGAAGGGCGAGGTCATCGCCTCGACGTTCGACCGTCCGTCCGACGAGCACACCCAGGTCGCCGAGCTCACGCTCGAGCGGGCCAAGCGGCTCGTGGAGGTCGGCACCGACGTGTGCATCGTGCTCGACGGCATCACCCGCCTGTCGCGGGCGTACAACCTGGCCGCCCCTGCCACCGGCCGCATCATGTCCGGCGGCATCGACGTGGGCGCCCTCTACCCCCCGAAGAAGTTCTTCGGGTCGGCCCGCAACATCGAGGAGGGCGGTTCCATCACCATCCTGGCCACCGCGTTGGTGGAAACTGGTTCCCGGATGGACGAGGTCATCTTCGAGGAGTTCAAGGGCACCGGCAACATGGAGCTCCGCCTCGACCGCAAGCTGGCCGAGCGCCGCATCTACCCCGCCCTCGACGTCAACGCCAGCTCCACCCGCCACGAGGAGCTCCTCTTCGAGCGCAACCAGCTCCAGCAGGTGTGGAAGCTGCGCCGGGTGCTCAACGCCCTGGAAGGGGGAGCGGGCCTCGAGCTGTTGATGGACAAGATCAAGTCGACCAAGAGCAACGACGAGTTCCTGGCCGAGATCGCCAAGGCGCCGATGCCCACCGGCTGACGCGCCGGCGACCGGCCCGCGAGGAGACAGCAGATGAAAGCCGACATCCACCCCCGCTACGAGACCACTACGGTTCGCTGCTCGTGCGGGAACACCTTCACCACCCGCTCGACCAAGGCCGACCTGCGGGCCGAGCTCTGCAACGAGTGTCACCCCTTCTTCACCGGGAAGCAGAAGCTGGTCGACACCGGGGGGCGGGTCGAGCGGTTCGAGCGCCGCTACGGCGCACGGGGCAAGGGCAAGGCGAAGAAGTAGGGCGATCTCCGGGCGCACCCGCCCCGGGGCCAGGAGGCGACGGTCTTGGACGACGAAAGCCGGCGAGGTCCCGGCCCGGAGCCGGCGTACGGCGGCGATCGGCGTCCCGACGACGAGCAGCTACGCGACGCCATGGCCGCTCTGTTGGGCTTGGGGCCTGCCGCGGCAGAGCGCGGCACCGACGCGCCGGCGCTCACGGTCCCGCCCCCGCGCCGCCTGGAGAGCGCCTCGGACGCGTCGGAGCCGGCGCCCGCCGCCTCTGCCACCGACTTCTGGTCCCCTTCGGAGCCGCCGCTCCCGGGTGACCCGGGCGAGCTCCCCAGCGACTGGTTCCGCGTCGACCCTCCGTCTCTCGCTCCTGACTGGCCCCTCCGCGACGCTGTCGGCGCCACCGAGTCGCCGGCGGCCGACGACGGGGGCCCCGTCGGGGCGGCGACGACTTCGGCCTGGCTGACCGACGACGCAGCCGCGCCGGACCGACCGAGTCCGGACGACGAGGCGTTCACCGACCCGTCCGCCGCAGAGTTCTGGGCGTCGCCCGAACCGGCGCCGTCGCCCGAGCCGTCTCTGGCCGGCGACGCCGATGCCGGCGCTTCCTCGCCCAACGGCGCGGCCGACGAGGTCCCCGCCCGCACGGGCGAGAGCGCCGTGGCACCGGGACCGTCTGTGGCGACGGCGGTGGGGCCGGACCTTGCGGGCGACCGGAAGGAACCCAAGGCCGACGGGGGGACGTCGCTGGCCGCCCTTCAGGAAGCCGGGTTGGCCGGCCCCCTGAACACCGCCATGGGGGACCTTCGCCGCCTGTACCCCGACGGCGAGGGTGGGGAGCGCCTCGCCCCGGCTCCGGCGCCGGCGCCCGTCGATTTCGGGCGGTCGGTGGAGCCCGAGCCCTCGGCGCATCGGCCGGCGCGCGCAGAATCCCGTTGGCGGCGGCTCGGGCCGGGCGTCGTCGTGGCGTCGCTCGTCGTCATCGCCTTCGCCGTCGTCCTGCTGGCTCGCAATCCCGACGGCGGCCGGTCGCCCCTCGACAGCGGCGCCCGGCAGTCGACGAGCGTCCCCCCGGCGGCCAGCCAGACGACGGTCCCGGCGAACGGCGACGTCCTCGAGCTGCCACCCATCCCCGAAGAGGCCCTCCTGGACGAGCCCGGCGGCGATCCGGCGGCCGGCACATCGGGAGGGAGCCCGGCGGCGAGCAATGCCGACCGGCGGTCACCGGTCGCTCCCCGCCCCCGGGCGGGCGCCACGAGCGGTCCCCGGTAGCAGCCGGCGCCGCCACCGGCCAGGGCGAACCCCGCACCCGGTCCGCCGCCCAGCGCCGCCCCGCCGCCCATCACCCCCACGACGCAGGCGCCGCCCCCGAGC
>DATACM010000440.1:0-13597 GCA_036259055.1 Acidimicrobiales bacterium
GACTCGTTCGGCCTCTCCCGGCTGGCCGCCGCCAACCACACCGCCGACTACGTCGTGTTCTGCGGCGTGCACTTCATGGCCGAGTCGGCCGACATCCTCACCGCCGACCACCAGCAGGTGGTGATCCCCGACCTCAACGCCGGCTGCTCCATGGCCGACATGGCCGACCTCGACTCGGTCGAGGAGGCGTGGGAGGAGCTGGCCGCCGTCACCGACGTCGAGCGCATCCTGCCCATCACCTACATGAACTCGTCGGCCGCCCTGAAGGCGTTCGTGGGCCGCCACGGAGGCGCGGTGTGCACGTCGTCGAACGCCCGGGCGGTGCTCACGTGGGCGCTGCGCAAGGCGGACAAGCTCCTGTTCTTCCCCGACCAGCACCTCGGACGCAACACCGCCCACGATCTCGGGTTCGGCCCCGCCGACATACGGGTCTGGGACCCGAGGCGCGATCTGGGCGGACTCCAGGAGATCGACGTGAAGGAGTCCACGTTCCTCCTCTGGAAGGGCCATTGCTCGGTCCACCAGCGCTTCACCGTCGAGCAAGTCGAGTCGTTCCGGGCCGCCCATCCGGACGGGGTGGTCATCGTGCACCCCGAGTGCGCGCACGAGGTGGTGGAGCGGGCCGACCAGGTGGGGTCGACCGACTACATCATCCGGGCGGTGGCCGCCGCTCCCCCGGGGTCGGTGCTGGGCATCGGCACCGAGATCCACCTGGTGAAGCGCCTGGCCGACGAGCACGCCGACCGCACGGTGGTCTCCCTCGACCCCATCGTCTGCCCCTGCTCGACCATGTTCCGCATCGACGCCGCCCACCTGGCCTGGTGCCTGGAGAACCTGGTCGAAGGTCGGGTGGTGAACCGGATAACCGTCGACCCGGAGACCGCCGAGCAGGCCCGGCTCGCCCTGGAGCGCATGCTCGAGATCACCTGAGTCCATCCCACCGCCGCGCCGCCGGCCACTTCCGACATCAGGCCGCGCTCGGGACGGCGTCGACCGCCGGGTGCGGGTTCGGCCGCGCTACCTCCATCCGGGCGCTGAGGGCGACGACGGCCGCGGCGGTCAGGCAGTAGGACAACGTCGAGGCGATCGCCGCACCCGCCGGCCCGTACGAGGGGATCAGCGCGAGGTCACCGATCACGACGACGACGAAGCCGAGGCCGCTGGCGACCAGGTTGCGGCCCGGGCGGCCCTGGCTCTGCACCCAGGCCGCCATGGGCTTGACCGCCCCCAGGACGACCACCCCGGGGAGAAGAAGGGCCAGGAGCCAGGGCACTTGGGAGAACCCTTCGCCGAGGACCGGAACGGCGAGCAGGGTGGTCAGTCCCCAACCGGCGGCGCCGAGGGCGGCGATCCCCGGACCGAGCACCCAGGCGAGGCGGGCGAGGTGCTGCCGGCTCACGTCGCCCACGTGCACCCGTGGCAGGAGCGAGCGCCCGACGGCGGCCGGCACCTGCCAGAGGATCTCGGCCAGGCTCACGGCCATGACGTAGACGCCGACCTCGGGCATGGTCCCGACCGCGGCCAGGATGAACAGGTCGACCCTGTAGTTGGCGAGCTGCAAGGCGTCGGAGGCGACGACGGTGCCGCCGAACCGAAGGACCGACCGCCGGGTGACGCGGTCCGTCCCCGACCTCACCAGAGCGAGACGGGTCACGCCCAGAAGCGCCAGCCCCACGACCGAGGAGACCACGGCCGCCGCCGCGAAGGCGGTGGACGACGGCTTGGCCGCCCCGAACGCCAGCGCGGCCACCACCTGCACGACCGACATGACGACGAGCACTCGGCCCACCCGGGCCACCCGGTCGGCGCCGACCCACGCCGCCTGCACCACGGCCAGGACGGGGCGAAGCGAAGCGGCGAGCGCGGCCAGACCGATCAGTGCCCAGTCGAGCCGGTAGACGATCCCATAGACGGCGGTCGCCGCCCCCAGGGCCATGCCTCCCACGCACGCACAAGCCAGCCCGAACCGCACGACCCCGGCACGCTCGTCGGGGTCGAGACTTCCGCCTCGGGCGGCGACGAAGCTGTCGACTCCGGCCGCCGCGACCGGAGCCAGCAGCGCGGCCACGGCGAAGGCCAGGACCAGCTCCCCCTTCCCCCAGGGACCGAGCCACCGGGCGGAGAGGAGGTTCAGGACCGCCCCGCTGACCAGCATGACGCCGTTGCCGCCGGCGAGGGTCACGGTGTCCGAGAGGAGCCTCGTCCTCATGACCAGCGAGCGACGGCGATCAGGCCATCACCGGTGAAGGGGTGTGCCTTGTAGTTCCGCCACCGGAGCGTCTCGCCGGCGAGCGTGCGCAGGCGCACGCGCCCGGCCGGGCCTCTTCCGGCGATCCCTCGGAGGAACCCGGAGGCAAGCGTCTTCGGCGATCGAGGCACGCCCCACGCGTACGGTCGAAGGTCCATCACCGACCAACCCGCCCTCGTCAGGAGGTTGTGGAGGGTCACAGGGGTGTACGTGCAGAGGTGGTCCGGGTTGACGATCTCCACCCCCCGCCGGAGAGCTTTGGCGCAGTACGCGCTGTAGCCGTTCGGCACGGTGACGACGAGGCGGCGGCCGACCTCCGACTGGCGGAGCCGTGCCAGCACGGCCAGCGGGTTCGGCAGGTGCTCCAGGATCTCGCCGAGCACGATGTCGTCGAAGCTCCCGGCCCGGAACGGCAGCGCCATGGCGTCGGCCCCCACGAGCCGCCCGAAGCGCTCGGTGAGGTTCACGAGGCGGGTGACGTCGATGTCGAGCCCCACGACCGTGGAGCACCCGTCCAGACGCCCGTGGAGGTGCCGCCCGGCAGCGAGCTTCTCGGCCACCGCGGTGTCGTCGGCGCAGCCGAGGTGCAGCACCCTGCGTTCCCGGCACAGCGAGGTGACGAAGTCCACGCGGTCGACGGGGAACGGGGCGGCCGGAAGGTCGTGCAGGTGCTCGGAGACGGATCCCGCCTCGAAGCCAGACCGGTTCGCCGAGCTCATGCCGCCCCCACCTCGTCGAGCAGCCGGTACCACGACCGGGCGACGGCATCCGGGGCCCAGCGGTCCGCCGCCGCCGACGCCCGCCGCTGCCATGAACCGGGATCCCCCTGCGCCGCCTGTCGCAGGGCGGCGACGAGCCCGGCGGCCGACCGGTCGTAGACGATGCCGTCTCCATCCCGGAGCATCCACTCCAGCCCGCCGGTCCGGGGTGCGATCACCGGCCGGCCGACGCAGAGCGACTCGGAGACCACGCAAGGGGCGTTCTCCGTCCGGCTGGTGAGCAACGTCCAATCCGCGCCGCGCATGAGCTCGGCGATCTCGGCACGCGAGAGCTTGCCCGCGAAGCGGACCGTGTCGGTGAGCCCGCAAGCATCCACACGCCGCCGGATCCGCACCCGTTCGGGGCCGTCGCCGACAAGGGTGACCCTGAGGTCCAGCCGCTCCACCTCGGCGCCGAGGGCGACCAGCGCATCGACCAGGAGGTCGTGGCCCTTCACCGCCCGGAAGTCGGCGACCTGCACGAGGTGGAGCCCCTCGTGCGGCGCCGGGGGCGCCGGGAAGAAGATGGACGGGTCGACCGGGTTGTCGACGATCCGCGTGCTCCCGGCGTCGAGCGCCCCGATCTCCTCGAGGGCCTGGGCGAGGTTGGGGCTCACGGCGATGGGCACGTCGGCCCGCCGCGCCACCGAGCGGAGCGACTTGCGCTCGCCCCTCGAGAGCTCCCGCAGGGCGACGGCCGACCAGTGCTCGAGGTACAGCAGCGGGCTCTTCGCACCCCCCGCCAGTCCCACTGCGTAAGGGCCGGCGTAGTCACAGCTCTGCACGACGACTGCGCCCAGGCGACCGCGACGGGCCCGTCCCTGCAACCAGCCGGCAACCGCCAGGAGCCACCTGCCGACGGCTCGCGACGACAACCGACGCGGCACCCGGGGGGCCTTGGTGGCGACCGCCCCCGGGACCGGTCCCCGATGGCCCAGGGGTCGGCCCGTGCGCATCCGCAGGCCCGGGACCACCGCCCAGCACCACACCTCCCCACCGGCGCGGTGCACTGCCAGCGCGTGGTCGAGGATGAACGGTGCCTGGTGAGGCGCCGAGTCGGTCGGCCACCACGACGACACCATGACCACCGGCTTCTTGTCGCCACTCGTCGGGTGCGCCCTCCGGACGGCAGCCATCCGGGCGATGGTGGCGGCGCGCGCGGTCCACGTCGTCCATTTCACGAGGGTGTCGACCACCACCACGCCCGGGGCCCGCCAGGCCCGACGCAGCACGACGCGGCTGGGCAACAGCCCCCGGGGCGACAGGGCCCACCCGAGCAAGGACGGGTCCCGCTGGCACGCCTGGGCATGACCGGTCCCGATCCGCCAGGCCTTCTTCAGCACCGGCCCCAGGCGGTCACGCGGGGGGTGGTGGACGACGGCGTCCTCGGCGTACCCCAGCGACTTCCCCGTGGCGACGGCCAGGCGCCCGAACTGAAGGTCGCCTCCCGACTGGACGCTCGCGTCGAAGCGCCCCAGCTCGGTGAAGACCTCGCGGCGCACGAACAGGTTCGCCGTCGCGCCGAAGCCCATCTTGCCGACGTTCACGTCCTGGCGGAGGTACGCGAGCTCGTCGTGGCGGCCGGCCAGGGTCGTCCCCGGCTCCTGCCGGACGGCGCCGGCACAGAGGTCCCAGCGGTTGCCCTCGACGGCGTCGAGGCCGCGGCGCAGCCAGTTCGGGTCGGCCAGGCAGTCGGCATCGGTGAAAGCCACGACCGGCGCAGTGGCAATGGCAATGCCGGCGTTCCGAGCGGCGTAGGAAGACCGCTGCGGCTCGTCGAGGACGACCACACCGGCCTCCTCGGCGACCTTCCGGGAGCCGTCGCCTGAGCCGTTGTCGACGACGATGATCCGGGCCCGGACGTCTCGCTGGGCGAGGAGGGAGCGCAGGCACGCGGCGAACCGGGGCCCGCCGTCCAGGACCGGGACGATGACGTCGACTTCGGGCTCTTCGCTCACCCGGCGCTCCCGGCGATGCGCGCCCTGACCAGGCCGACGGCGAAGCTCAACGATCCGGCCGCCCTCAGGACGAGGTAGGCGACGGCGTGTGAACGAGCGGCGCCGCCGGCCTCTCGGTAGTACCGGTACCGGCTCAGCCAGTACCGCCCGCTGGCGATCTTCGCCGCCGTGGCGGCCGTCCCCAGCTGGGCGTGTCGTCGGGCGAGCACCTGGCGCGACATCCCGTGCCGGTGGTACGTGCGCAGCAGCCCCCTGAGGCTCGTGCGATGGTCGTGGCGGACGACGGCGCGGTCGGTGACTCCGAGGCGGCCGCCCCGGGCGATCGTCCGCAAGCTCAGGTCGACGTCCTCGCCGGCGGCGGTGGGGAAGCGCTCGTCGAAACCCCCGACGGCACGCAGGGCGTCGAGGCGCCAGGCGGCGTTGGCGGTGACGAGGTAGCGCACGTCTCCGTCGCCGACGCTGTGCCCTACCAGCCGCTCGAGCTGGACGAAGTCGGCAAGGAAGCCGTGGCCGAGCGGGAGGATGGTCCCTCCCACCGCCGCCCGATCGGGCCGGTCGTGCAGCTCGCCCACGAGGTCGACGAGCCAGCGCCGGTCGGGAACGGTGTCGTCGTCGGTGAAGGCCACCACATCGCTGCGGGCGAGCCGCCAGCCGGCGTTCCTGGCCGCGGCGGGGCCGCGGTTGGCCTGGCGCACGTACCGGGCACCCACCTGCGACCGACGGACGACGTCGGTGGTGGCGTCGGTGGACCCGTCGTCGACGACGATCACCTCTCGCCCACCGACGGGCGCGTCGCAGTCGGCCAGGGCGTCGAGCAGCCGCGCCAGCGACGCGGCCCGGTTGTAGGTGGGCACCACGACGGTGACCGCCGGACGGTCCATGGCGTCAGGCATGTTGGTGCCTCACGTGCGCCATCTCGCCGGCGGCGCCCGCCAGGACGCCGATCCACCACGCCCCGGAGAGGACGGCGATGGCGGCGGCCGAGGAGAGGTGGGACCGGAGGTCGGCGGGCCCGTCACCACCGGCCGCGTCCAGGCCGAGCAGGGCGGCGGGAAGGACGAGCAGCGACCCGGGCCCGAGGCGCCGCCACGCCTGCCAGGCGACCGTCGCCCCCGCCACCGGAGCGGCGACGAGCGCCACCTGGCGGGGCGCCGGCCGGTCGCCCCGCGCCCACCAGAGGCCCTTGACCCGCCCGAAGAAGAAGTACTGGCGACCGAGCAGCGTCAGGCTGGGGCGTGGCAGGTACCCGCTGCGCAGTTCGGCCGCGAACCACACGATCCGGCCTCGGTGCCGATAGCGGCCGTTCAGCTCGTAGTCCTCGTTGAGGGCCACCGCCTCGGCCCAGCCGCCGAGGGCCCTGAGCTCGTCGGTGCGGAAGAAGCCCATCCACACGGTGTCGCTCGGTCCCGAGGTGGTCGCCCGCCGGTAGCGGCTCAGCCCGGTGGCCCAGCGGTTGCGCAGGGCGCGGGCGATCCCCCGGTCGACGGCCCGCTCGCTGCGGGGCTGCGCCACCTGGGCGCCCCCGACCACGCCGACCCGCGGGTCGTCCATGACCGCCACGCAGGTGGAGACGTAGTGGGACGGGATGCGGCTGCGGGCGTCGATCCGCGCCACGTACCGGCCTCGGGCGTGGCGCAGGCCGATGTTCAGCCCGACCGAGGTCCGCCGGCGGGGGTTGCGGTCGATCACCACCTCGGCGAACGGGTGCCGGGCGGCCGCCCGCCGGACGTCCGCGACGGTGCGGTCGGCCGAGTCGGCGTCGACGACGACGAGCTGGATGCGGTCGGCACCGTGGTCCTGGGCGGCGACGGCGTCGATGCACCCGGCGATGTCCGCCTCCTCGTCGCGGGCGGGGACGATGACGGTGACGAGCGGCCGCTCGCCCTGCCCACTCACCGTCCGCCCCTCCCGACGATCGACCGGATCGTCCGGCCCAGGATGCGGAGGTCGAGCGCCAACCCCTGGTGGCGGAGGTAATAGAACTCGTACTGGAGCTTCTCGAGGGCGTCTCCCTCGCTGGAGCCGTAGGGGTACTTCACCTGGGCCCACCCGGTGAGGCCCGGTCGCACCAGGTGGCGGAGGTCGTAGAACGGGATCTTGGCGGCCAGCTCGGTGACGTAGTGCGGCTGCTCCGGGCGGGGGCCGACCACGGACAGGTCCCCACGGAGAACGTTGACCACCTGGGGCAGCTCGTCCAAGTGGGTGCGCCGTAGCCAGGCGCCGAATCGGGTCACCCGGCGGTCGCCGGGGGTCGTCCACGCCGACGGCCCGGGCGGCCCGACGCGCATGGTCCGGAACTTGACGATCTCGAACACCCGGCCGCGCTTGCCGACCCGCGGCTGCCGGAAGAAGAGCGGGCCCCGGTTGCCCAAGAGGTTTCCGACGACGGCCACGGGCAGGACGGCGAGCAGGACGACGAGGCCTCCCGTGGCCAGGGCCAGGTCGGCGATGCGCTTCAGGCGCCCGTAGCGGGCCCGGTGCAGCTCGCCGATGTCGAACATGAGGGCCACCCGCTCGAGCTCGGAGAGGGGCAGCTTCCCCAGCCACTGGTCGTAGAACAACGAGAGGGTCCGCACCCGGACGCCGGCCTCGTGCAGCGACGCGGCCTGGGCGACGATCGACTCGTCGGCCTGAGCGGCCCGATCCAGCACCAGGGCCGTCGCCCGCGCCCGAGTGGCGGCGTCGACGAGCGGTTGGTGGCCGGGGCGGTCGGCGCGGGCGGTGGAGGAGTCGAGGACGGTGACCAGCACGGCCGGTCGCTCAGGGCCCACGTCCACGTCGTCGGCGAGGTGGGCGGCTTCGTCGGGGCCGGCCACCGCCACGACCCGGTCGCGCTCGCGGTCGTAGGCGTGCCCGTCGCGGGACAGGGCGGAGCACAGGACGTAGACGGGGACGAGTACGGCGGGCGAGCCCAGCACCACGAACCGGGGCAGCAGGGCCGAGCCGGCCACCAGCTGGGCCAGCGAGATGCCGACCGCCGCGATCGCGGTCGATCCGGTCGCGGCGGCGAGCGCCGAGCGTCGGGTGCGGACAAGGTCAGGGAGGCCGGCGCCGTAGGCGGCGATCGCCAGGATGGCGATGTAGCCCAGCGACCAGCCGAAGCGGGAGGAGGCGGTGTAGTCGTAACCGTTCCGCAGGGCGTGGCCCTTGGAGAGACCGAAGACGGTGGTTGCCGTCCCCGCTATCAGCACGGCCCGGGCCAGGCGGCGCACCGTCTAGCTCCTGCGCCCGCTCGCGGCCAACCCTGCCCCGGTCACGAACCGAAACATCGACACCGACGGCAGCCGGGTTGAGCGAGCGAGGCGAGCGGGTCAAGAGCTGCGACCGCCGCGCCGAGACTCGCCTCGCCGTCGAGGCCGCCGCCCGGAAAATCAGCCTTTCCTGCCTGATTTGCCCTAAAGGCACGGACGAGACGGGACGATCCGCGCGCGTGTGATGACGGCGCGTCATGCCCCCGCGGCGCGGACCGCCCGTGACGAGCGGGGCGGCTCCCTCGTCGAGTTCGCCCTGACCATCCCGCTGGTCCTGTCGCTCGCCCTCGCCGCGTTCACCGGTGGCGCCACCTACACACAGAAGATCGCCCTGGTGGACGCCGTCCGCGAAGCGGCGCGCTATGGGGCCAGCCTGAAGGTGCCGGAGGGCGCCTCGGGGCCGAGCGACTGGGAGGCGCTGGTCCGCAACCGCGCCGTCGCCCTGTCCGGCGGTGCCCTGTCGCCGACGGAGGTGTGCGTGAAGCTGGTGCTCCCCACAGGAGGGACTGCGTGCGGCGTGGCCGACCCGGTGGGGGCGTCGGCGGAGAGCACGACCCGCCTCGTCAAGGTCTCGGCGGCCCGGCCCGGGCGCATCGAGCTCTTGTTCTTCGCCCTGCGACCGACGATCACCGCCAAGCTGTCGGTCCGCTACGAGCGGGACACCGGATGACGGGGACGGCGAGGTGGGGCAGAGGCGAGGGCGGACAGGTCGTCGTGCTCTACGCCGCCGCCTTGGTCCCCCTGATCATGGCGGTGGCCCTGGTGCTCGACCTGGCCCAGCTGCGCCTCGACCGTCGCCACAACCGGGCGGTGGCCGATGCCGCCGCCCGCGCCGCCGCCGCCCACCTCCCCTCGGGCCCGTGGCCGGGCGCCTGCAAGGCGCGCGACTACGTGCTCAGCAATCTGGGCCGCTTCTCTGCCTTCGACCCCGGCAGCGAGAAGTGGTCGAACGTGGCGACGCCTCCGACGTCCTGGGCCACCAGCCCGTGCGTCGGCACGGCGGCGGCGCCAGCCACGACGCCGTGCTCTCCCGGCACGCCCGCCACCTGGGCCCGGCTGCGGGCCACCGCCGGCCAGGGGCGCATCGCCGTGGAGATCCAGACGGGGTACGCCCTCCCCGATCCCGGGTTCGCCGAAGACGCGCTGACCAGTGACCCCGGGGACCCCTCCCGGGGCGCCTGCGACAACGTGTCGGTGATCATCACCGAGCAACGGACGCACGCCTTCGCCGGCATCCTCGGGTTCGGTGACACGACGACGAGGATCCGCTCGGTCGCTCGGCTGAACACCGAGGTGAACCTCGACTACGTCGCTGCTCTCCAGTTGCTGGAGCGGCACAAGTGCGGGGTGCTGCAGACCGGTGGTGCCAACACCAGGGTGATCGTGCAACCGACCGGTGACCACCCCGGCATCATTCAGATCGACAGCGCCGGCGACGCGGGCAGCTGCGCGCAGCCCATCATCAACGGCCAGGCCACCACCGGCGGTCCCTCGATAGTGGCCTGCAGCACGGTGTCGCCCATTGCCGACTGCTTGCCGGGCACGGGCCGCCGAGCATCGCGGGTGGGCGTCCACGCCCTGGGCCTCGGTCGCCCCTCCGACGACGTCGCCACCCCGTTCCCCAGCACGTACGGGGACACCCCCGCGGTGGCGACGCCGCGCTCGGGGCGCGCCCGAGTCGACGCCCGGTACCGCGACCGCGTCACGGTCCTCGACGCCACCGCCCGGTGGGTGCTCGACGGCAACGGCGGCCTGCCCCCCGGGTGCGTCGCCGTGGTGGCCAACAGCTGCGTGGGCGAGGGGCTCTCCTGGCTCGTCCTGCGCCAACCCGACTGCGACACCCTCTCGGCGTTCTTCGCCGTGGCGGGAAGGCTGGCCAGCCGGAACCTCTGGTTCGACTGCGACCTGCACGTGACCACGCCGCTGACGCTCCCGGCGGCCGACGCCGCCGTCGTCGTCACCGGCAACCTCACGGTGCGCAGCGCGTTGACGATCAGCGACCCGCGCACCGTGTACATCGGCGGCCGGGCCACGGGCAACAAGATCGGCCTCGACCTGGGCGGCAGCGGCAGCGAGCTCGGGATCAACAACGTGGGCCCGGGACAACAGTGCAGCGGCCGGACCGACGCCGGCCACACCACCGTGCTGGTCGTCGGCGACGGGAAGTTCAACATGGCGGCGGGGGCCAAGGCGCACCTGTGCCAGACCTTCGTCTACCTGGCGAGCGGGTTCGGCAAGGTGCCGGCGAGCGACGGGACGCCGCCGTGCCAGACGACCGCGTGCACCCAGTACCTGGGCACGGTGAACGTCTCCAGCGGCGCCGATCTCGACTGGTCGGCCCCGAACCAGGTCACCGGGCGCCAGCCGACCTCCGAGGAGCTGGTCGGCACGAGCAGGTACGAGGACCTGGCCCTCTGGACGGAGGCGGGCGGTGGAGGCAACGGTCTCACCGGCGGAGCGGCCACCAGCCTCAGCGGGATCTACTTCATGCCCAACGCCGACTCGTTCAACCTGGCGGGCAACGGCTCCCTCCCGATCCGGCTGAGCGCCCAGTTCATCACCACATCGCTGAAGGTCACCGGAGGTGCGGTGCTGTACCTGGTCCCGAACCCCCACGACTCGGTGCAGGTCCTCGTCTACACGACGCTCCTCGTGCGCTGACCGCGACGAGCCCGTTCGCCGTCCGCCCGGTCGGGCGGTTCAGCGCCGGGCCAGCACAGGGGCCAGGAACTGGCCGGTGTAGCTGTCGGTGGTCTTGGCCACCACCTCGGGCGGGCCCTCGACGACGACCATGCCGCCGGCGTCGCCGCCCTCGGGCCCGAGGTCGACGATCCAGTCGGCCGACTTGACCACGTCGAGGTTGTGCTCGATGACGAGGACGGTGTTGCCGGCGTCCACCAGCCGGGAGAGCACCGTGAGCAGCTTGCGGATGTCCTCGAAGTGAAGCCCGGTGGTGGGCTCGTCGAGGATGTAGATCGTGTGGCCGGTCGAGCGCTTGGACAGCTCGCTCGACAGCTTCACTCGCTGGGCCTCGCCGCCCGACAACGTCGGCGCCGGCTGCCCGAGACGCACGTAGCCCAGCCCCACGTCGACGAGCGTCTGGAGGTGGCGGTGGATCGGTGGCTGGTTGGCGAAGAACTCGGCCGCCTCCTCGCACGACATGTCCAGCACCTCGGCGATGTTCCTGCCCTTGAAGAGCACCTCGAGGGTGTCCCGGTTGTAGCGGGCGCCCTTGCACACCTCGCAGGGCACGTACACGTCGGGCAGGAAGTGCATCTCGATCTTGATCGTCCCGTCGCCCGCGCAGGCCTCGCAGCGGCCGCCCTTCACGTTGAACGAGAAGCGCCCGGGCAGGTAGCCACGCACCCGGGCCTCTTGGGTCTGGCTGAACAGGCGGCGGATGTGGTCGAACACCCCGGTGTAGGTGGCCGGGTTCGACCGGGGCGTGCGCCCGATGGGCGACTGGTCGATGTTGATGACCTTGTCGAGGAACTCGTCGCCTTCGATGGTCTTGTGCCGCCCGGGCACCATCTTCGAGCGGTAGATCCTCTGCATGAGCGCGCGGTAGAGGATGTCGTTGACGAGGGTCGACTTGCCCGACCCCGACACCCCCGTCACGCACACGAAGCACCCGAGCGGGAACTCGACGTCGATCGACTTGAGGTTGTGCTCCCGGGCCCCCCGGATGACCAGCCACTCCTCGCCCGGCTCGCGCCGGATGGCCGGCACCGGGATCGACCGCTTTCGCGCCAGGTACTGGCCGGTGAGCGACTGCTTGGCGGCGACGAGGTCGTCGACCGTCCCCGCCACCACCACCTCACCCCCGTGCTCGCCCGCGCCCGGCCCGATGTCGACGATGTGGTCGGCCACCCGGATCGTGTCCTCGTCGTGCTCGACGACGATCACCGTGTTCCCCAGGTCCCGTAGGCGCAGGAGGGTGTCGACCAGCTTGCGGTTGTCCCGCTGGTGGAGGCCTATGGACGGCTCGTCGAGCACGTACAGCACGCCCACCAGCCCGCTGCCGATTTGGCTGGCCAGGCGGATGCGCTGCGCCTCGCCCCCGGCCAGGGTGCCGGCCGAGCGGTTGAGGGTCAGGTAGTCGAGGCCCACGTCGAGCAGGAAGCGCATGCGGGCGTTGACCTCCCGCACGACCCGCTCGGCGATCATGCGGTCGCGCTCGGAGAGCTCGAGGGTGGCGAGGAAGGCGGCGGCCTTCTCGATCGAGAGGTCGCACAGCTCGAAGATGTTGAGGCCGGCGACGGTGACGCCGAGGGACTCCGGCTTCAGGCGGGCGCCGCCGCACTCGGGGCAGGCCACCTCGCGCATGTAGCCCTCGATCTGCTCCCGCATGTAGTCGGACTCGGCCTCCGAGTGCCGCCGCTGCAGGTACGGCACGACCCCCTCGTAGTGGGTGTGGTACGAGCGGTGGCGGCCGTAGCGGTTGCGGTACTGCACGTGGACCTGGCGGGTGCCCGAGCCGTAGAGCAGCACCTTCTGCTCCGACTTCTTGAGCTTCCGCCAGGGGGTCGTGGTGCGGAACCCGTAGGCGTCGGCCACCGCCACCAGCACCCGGTGGAAGTACTCGCCCCGGGCGCCCGCCCAAGGGGCCACCGCCCCCTCCTCGATGGTGAGGTCGGGGTTGGGCACCACCAGCTCGGGGTCGACCTCGTAGCGGGTGCCCAGGCCGTCGCAGTGGGGGCAGGCCCCGTAGGGCGAGTTGAACGAGAAGTTGCGGGGCGCCAGCTCCTCGAACGAGGTGCCGTCGTTCGGGCAGGCGAGGTGCTGGCTGAACGTGAGCGTCTGGCGGCCGTCCCCGTCCGCCGGAGCCGGGTCCCCGTCGCGCGGGACGATCTCCACCTCGGCCACCCCGTCGGCCAGGCGCAGGGCGGTCTCCATCGAGTCGGTGAGGCGACGCTCGATCCCCTCCCGGCGCACCAGGCGGTCGACGACCACCTCGATGGTGTGGGTCTCGTAACGGGCCAGGCGGGGCCGGTCGGCGGCCGGGCCGCCCAGGTCGACCAGCTCCCCGTCCACGCGGGCCCGGACGAAGCCCTGGGCGGCCAGCTCCTCGAGCAGGCCCTCGTACTCGCCCTTGCGGCCCCGGACGACGGGAGCCAGCACCTGGAACCGGGTGCCCTCGGGCAGCTCGAGCACCCGGTCGACGATCTGCTGGGGGGTCTGGCGGCTCACCACCGCCCCGCACTTCGGGCAGTGGGGGACGCCGATGCGGGCGTAGAGCAGCCGGAGGTAGTCGTAGATCTCGGTGATGGTGCCGACGGTCGACCGGGGGTTCCGGGAGGCCGACTTCTGGTCGATGGAGATCGCAGGCGAGAGACCTTCGATGAAGTCGACGTCGGGCTTGTCCATCTGGCCGAGGAACTG
>DATACM010000441.1:0-2284 GCA_036259055.1 Acidimicrobiales bacterium
AGGATGATCGGAAGGGTGACCAGGGCGAACCCGAAGAAGTAGTCCTCCACCGGGATGTCGAACGGCACCCGCCAGTCGGTGATGTGGTCGGAGTTGTAGAGGACGATCGGCGCCGACAGCTTGGTGAGCCAGCCGTCCACGAGGATCTGGAAGAACACGATGATCCCGTAGGAGATCCAGTAGGTGGCGGTGGCGAAGATGCCGGTGCGGAACCACACGAGCTCGGCCACGACCACGGCCACCACGGCGACGACGGACGCGACCGTGTACTCGTTCACGGCTCTCGGGGGCCGATGATCCGGCGCACCGCCTCGAACGTGAGGAGCGAGCAGATGGGGATCACGATGAAGAACACCAGCTCCTCGATGGGCAGGTCGAACGGCAGCTCCAGCCCGGTGACGTAGCGCTCGTTGTACGTCCAGTGGTCGCGGGCGATGGCGATCACGTCCCAGACGAGGAAGGCCAGGACCGGGAACCACATGGCGGCCAACAGGCGGCGGGGGCGCCGCCACACCCGGGCGCCGAACAGGAACTCCAGCGGCAGCGTGATCACGAGGCAGGCAGCCATGAGCAGCAGGTACTGGTACTGGTCGAGATCCACCGGCCGACACCGTAGCGGTGGCCCGACTGTATGTACGGCGTCTGTCGCGGGTAGCGTCCCCGAGGGCGCGTGCGACGGGGCGCGCCGCAATCGGTCCGACTGGAGGAGGCAGCCCGCCGCATGCTGCTGGACACCATCGAGAGCCCCGCCGATCTCAAGCGCCTGAGCGAGGAGGAGCTCGAGACCCTCGCCGGGGAGATCCGCGAGTTCATCGTCAAGTCGGTCTCGGTGACCGGGGGGCACCTGGGTTCGAACCTCGGGGTGGTGGAGCTGACCCTTGCGCTCCACCGCGTGTTCGACTCGCCCCGCGACGTCCTCCTCTGGGACACCGGCCACCAGGCCTACGCCCACAAGATCGTCACCGGGCGCCAGGAGCACTTCGCCACTCTGCGGCAGGGCGGCGGGCTGTCGGGCTACCCGTCTCGGAACGAGTCCGAGCACGACTGGGTGGAGAACAGCCACGCGTCGACGATCCTCTCCTACGCCCACGGCCTGGCGACGGCGCTGCGGCTGCGCCACGAGACGCACCGGCGGGTCGTCGCGGTGATCGGCGACGGGGCGATGACGGGGGGCATGGCCTTCGAGGCCCTCAACAACCTGGGCCACAGCCAGGCGCCGGTGCTGATCGTCCTCAACGACAACGGACGGTCGTACGCCCCGACGGTCTCCCGCCTGGCCGCCGGTCTCACCCGGCTCCGGTTGAGCCCGGCCTACGTCAAGAACCGTGACCGCCTGCAGCGGGTGCTGCGAGGGGTCCCGCGCATCGGCGAGCAGCTGGAGATGGGCATGGAGGGCGTGCGGGCCGCGTTCCGCGAGGTCCTCGAGCCCAACGGCTTCTTCGAGGCGCTCGGTGTGCGCTACATCGGCCCGGTCGACGGCCACGACATCGTCAACCTCGAGCGGGTGCTGGCCCAGGCGGCCGAGTACGAGGGCCCGATCATCGTGCACGTCCTCACACAGAAGGGGCGGGGCTACGGCCCGGCCGAGGCCGACGACGAGAAGTGCCTGCACGACGCCCCGGTGTTCGACCCCGCCACCGGCCCGCCGCCGTGGGTCCCGGTCGGCTACACCCAGGCCTTCGCCGAGGCCATCGTCGACGCCGCCGACGACGACGACCGGATCGTCGCCATCACCGCGGCCATGCCCGGTCCCACCGGCCTGCTGCCGTTCCAGGCCCGCCACCCCGAGCGCTTCCTCGACGTCGGCATCGCCGAGCAGCACGCGGTGACGGCGGCGGCCGGTATGGCCATGGGCGGGCTGCGGCCGGTGGTCGCGGTGTACTCCACCTTCCTCACCCGGGCGTTCGACCAGATCAACCTCGACGTGGGGCTGCACCGGCTGCCGGTGGTCTTCTGCATCGACCGAGCCGGGATCACCGGCGACGACGGTCCTTCACACCACGGCGTGCTCGACCTGGCGCTGTTGACGAAGGTTCCCGGGATGACGGTGTTCGCCCCGTCGTCGGCCCAGGAGATGGAGGTCATGCTCGGGGCCGCCCTCGGCAAGACCGACGGTCCGTCCGCGCTGCGCTACGCCAAGGGGCCGGCCCGCCAGGTGCGCGCCGACCAGGTGGGGTCGGGGATGTCCGGACGGCTGGTGCGCCAGGGCACCGACGTTTGCATCCTGGCGGTGGGCAAGCTGGTGGAGGCGGCGGAGGAGGCCGCCGCCGTCCTCGCCCACGAC
>DATACM010000442.1:0-4311 GCA_036259055.1 Acidimicrobiales bacterium
ATGATGACAAGCGCCCGCTTTGGACACGCAGAAGGCCCCTTCGCCTGCAGCGTGAGGGGCCTTCTCAACAGGGGTTTCTTGTTGGTGGCGGGGGCGGGATTTGAACCCGCGACCTTCGGGTTATGAGCCCGACGAGCTACCAGACTGCTCCACCCCGCGGCGTTGCGACCAGCTTACCAGAGCGCTCAGGACGGCGGGCCAGGGCCGGGGGCGACGGTCGTCGTCGTCGCGGACGCCCCGCCCAGGGCGTCGTTGGCCCGTCGGATCAGGTCGCGGGCGGCGTTGACCTCGCTCTGGTACCTGGCCAGGTCGCCGGCGCGCAGGGCTTCCTCAGCCGCCCGGAAGCGGGCGTCGGCGTCGGCGAGGAGCCCCTGGGCGCCCGTGGCGGGGAGCGCTCCGTCGACCGGCGGAGGCGCGCCGTCTGCCGGGGGCGGCGGGGCAGGCTGGGTGGGCGCGCCCACCGGTGTCTGCTCGAGCGTCGTGGGGGCGCTGCCGAAGATCGTCGTGAGCGCCTCCTGGAGCGACGGCCTCATCACCACCTTGTCGGCGTAGACGACGATCACCCGCTTGAGCTGGGGCAGCGGCGTGGCCTCCGACTCCACGTACAACGGCTGGATGTAGAGGAGCGACTGGTTGACGGGGACGAGCAGCATGCTCCCCAGCGTCACCCTGGAGCCGCGCCCCGGCGAGCCGAGCAGCGTGATCTCCCGGGAGATCTCCGGCTCCTGGTTGACCCGGGCGTTCACCAGCGCAGGCCCGTCGATCTGCCGCTCGCGTGGCATCTCGTAGACCTCCAGCTCTCCGTAGCTGTCCGGATCGCTCTTGGCCACCATGAACGCGGTGAGGTCCTTGCGGCTGTCGTCGACCGAGAACGGGACGAACGGCCGCAGGATGAGGAACTCCTCCTGGTCCTCGTCGGGAAGCCGCATGAGCAGGTAGTAGGGGTCCATGCGCGCCTCGCGCGACGGGCCGCCGGGGCCGGTGGGCCCAGCGACGGTCGCGGCGGCGCCAACCGCGCCCGGCCGCTGGGCGGGCTCCCACGCGTCGGTCTTGTTGTAGAACGCCGCCGCGTCGGTCATGTGGTACAGGCCGTACATGTTGGTCTGCACCCGGAAGAGGTCCTCGGGGTAGCGCAGGTGCTGCCGGAGACCGGGGTCCATCCGCGAGCCGTCGGTGAAGAGCTTGGGGAACGCCTTGGCGTACGCCCTGACCACCGGGTCGGAGGGGTCCGTCACGTAGTAGGTCATGGTCCCGTCGTAGGCGTCGATGACCACCTTCACCGAGTTGCGCACGTAGTTGAAGCTGCCGAGCAGGCCGCTGCCGCTGCGCAGGCCCGAGAAGTCGGCCCGCTGGGAGTAGGGGAAGCGGTTTGTGATGGTGTAGGCGTCGTAGATCCAGAGGATCCGGTCCTTGAAGAGCACCGGGTAGGGGTCGCTGTCGTAGCGCAGGAACGGGGCGGCCTTCCGCACCCGTTCGTCGATGTCCCGGATGTAGAGGGCGCGCGAGTTGGACCTGATGAACCCTGAGATGAGGGGGTTGGCGTCACCGAACCGGAGGGCCAGCGCCGCCCGCCGCACCCACGAGCTCATCTCCACGCCGCCCAGGCCGTTGTAGGTGCCCATACGGTTGGTGCCGTTGTTGTCGGTGAAGTCGATCTCCTGCTGCTGCGTCCTCACCACCGCGTAGCCGCCGAGGTTCTGGCTGTAGTACACCGCCGGTGTCGCCACCTCGAAGGCGGGCTCCCCCTGGGGCGGGAGGTCCTTCACGAGCAGGTCGGGGTTGCCGTCGGGGGCGACGGCGTTGGCGGGTGAGGTCACCGCCCCGTACCCGTGGGTGTACACGAGGTGCCGGTTGACCCACGACGGCGACGGGATGCCGTTGGTGTTGAGCTCGCGGGCGGCGATCAGGATCTGGGTGGTCCGGCCGTTGAGGTTGTAGCGGTCGATGTCCACGTCGTTGAACTGGTAGAAGTTCCGGATCTCCTGCAACCGCTCGTAGGTCCGCTGCAGGACGTCGGGGTCCCAGAGGCGGACGTTGCGGATCGTCTCGGCGTTCTCCTGGAGCCCGGCCGCCTGGAGGTTCTCGTTGTAAGCGAGGCTGTTGACCTTCGTCTCGTGGAGGCCGAAGGCGGCTCGGGTGGAGCGGATGTTCCGGTCGATGTAGGGGCGCTCCCTCACCGACTCGTTCGGCTCGACCCGGAACTTCTGCACGAAGGCGGGGTAGGCCGTGCCGGCGGCCACCGACACCAGGGCCCACAGCCCCACCGCCGCCACGGGCAGCACCCAGCCCCGGCGCAGGATGTTCACGAGGAACAGCGCGCAGGCGAACAGCGAGATGACGATCAGCAGCTGCAGTGCCGGCAGCTGGGCCTTCACGTCGGTGTAGCCGGCGCCCTGCACCACGCCCCGGCTGGAGTACACCAACTCGAACCGTTGCAGGTAGTAGCCCACCGCCTTGAGGAGGGCCAGGATGGCGAGCAGCACCGACAGGTGCACCTTGACCTGGGGCGTCACCTTCTGCATCGGGGTCTGGAACCGGATGCCGCCGTTGAGGTAGTGGGCCACCGCGGTGACGATGAGGACGATGACGAACGCGGCGAACAGCCAGTCGACCAGGAACTTCACGAACGGCAGCTGGAAGACGAAGAAGCCGGCGTCCCTGCCGAACTGGGGGTCCTCGACGCCGAAGCGCACGGAGTTGCGGAACAGGATCCACGAGTTCCACTGGCCCGACGCGCCGGGGCCGGCGATGAGAGCGAAGAGGAGGGCCACGCCGATCCGCACCAAGCCCGCCCGGGGGCCGACCACGGCGTGGTAGCGCTCGACGATCTGCTCCTCTGGCCCCATGGGGCGGAAGCGGGGCGCGATGAGGTCGGCGATGGCCAGGTTGACCCACAGCAGGACGAAGAAGACGGCGGTGAAGACGACGGCGAGGGCGATCTTGGCCCCCAGCACGCCCCGCCACACCGAGGTGAGGTCGAGCTCGTCGAACCACAGGTAGTCGGTGTAGAAGCCGGCGATGCCCCGCAGCGACACGGCGACGAGGAGCAGGATGGCGACGGCCGCTCCGATGAGGACGACGCCCAACCGGTTCGGCGGCTTTCGCCGTCGCGGCAGGTCGGTCGGAGCGCGCATCGAGGCCAGAGCCTAGGAGAACGTCGCCCGGAACGGGCACCGGACCCGAGCGGTGGGGGGCCGGGCGGCGGCCGGCGCGGCGGCGGTCAGGACGGTTCGGCGGGGACGAGGAGGCAGCGGCAGCCGACGTGGGCCGGAGGATACGGCTGGCCGGTGGGGAACGGCTGGCCCTTGGGGAGCGCCCCGGCGAGGACGTTGTCGTCGCAGTCGGGACACGGCCCGTCGTCGTCGACGACCCAGCGCAGGTGGGCTCCGTCGGGCGCGGCCGCGTACACGCCCCGGGAGAAGGCGGCGACGACATGGTGGCGAGCCGCCGGCTCCACCTGGTCGATCTTCCACTGCCGGTAGCTGGCGCTGAGCCGCTCGGCCAACGGCTGGGTCGACTCGGCGTCGCCCTCCTCGGCCTCAGGGTCGGCGGTCGGAGCCTCGGAGTCGTGCAGGACCCGCTCGAGGCGCTCCCGCAGCGGTCCCACCAGGTCGGCGGCCAGCTCGGCCGCCCATCCCTCGACGACCGCGGGTGACGGGTCCCGGGCGTCGGCCCCGACCACCGACTCGAAGCCCCGGCGAGCGGCCTCGGCGAGCACCGGGTGGGCCACCGCCCGGTAGCGGTCCCGCTGCGCCCTCTCGTCGGGCAGGACGGCATCGGGCCTGGGCCGGCGCTGGCGACGGAGGCGGTCGAGGACCTCGTTCTGCTCGTCCTGCAGCACCCGCTTGAGCTGGCGGGTCAGGTCGGCATCCAAAGGGTCGAGCAGCTCGTCGCGGCGGAAGAGCGCCGACTCGTCGGCCACCCCGCCCGGCGCGCCGGTGTCGGCGGCGGGCCCGGCGCCAGCCGGCTCCCGCCCGTCGCCCGCCTCCGTCAGCGAGGCGGCGGGAGCGTCGGCTGGTGGCGAGGACTCGGCCGGAGGGGCGCCGGGAGGCGACGCCGGCTCGGTGTCGGCGGCGCCCGGCTGGGCCGCCCGGATGCGGGCGAAGAGCTCCTCGACCCCGACCACCGGCGGCCCCGCGCTTTCGTCGTCGGCCGCTTCGACCGGGTCCTCGATGACCGGACCGGACACCGGCGGCTCGCTGGGGGGGACGCCCTCGGTGCTGGACGGGCCCTCGTCGGGCTCCGCCGACTCGGGGGCGGGCGAGGGCGGGGCGGTGTCGACCTCGTCGGGCGCCGGCGCGCCGCTCGGCG
>DATACM010000443.1:0-1585 GCA_036259055.1 Acidimicrobiales bacterium
GGCGAGGACTCGTTCGGCGTGGGCGAGGTGTGCGGCCAGGGCGTCGGGCTCCGGTGCGGTGGAATGCTCGGAGGGTTCGATGGCGGCCCGAACGAGCTGCGAGGCGGGCCCGAGCCATAGCGCAAAGCTGTGCTCGTACGGCAGCGCACGGAGCTCCCCAGTCGCGGCGCGTTCGCCGAGCCAGCCGGCGAGCCGACCGTAAAAGCATTGCTTGAGCCGAGCTTCTTCGCCTTCGGAGATCTCGGCGACGTTGGGCTCGTGGCACTGATGCAGGTAGCGCATAGCGCGCGGATCGGCCCCGGCCCACCGTAGGTAGGCCAGCACCAGCCCGCGGACGGCGTCCTCGGTGCGCGCGTGGCGGTCAAGCTCGACGAGCAGGTCGCGCTGGAAGCGCTGCAGGTGTTCCAGATAGACCGTGGCGGCCAGGCTGAGCTTGTCGCGGAAGTGGTGGTAGAAGCTGCCCACGCTCACGCCGGCCGCGGCCAGGATGTCTTCCACCCGGGTCGCGGCGACACCCCGGTCGAGGAACAGCTCGATCGCCGCGGCCGCGATGTCCTCGCGGCGCGAGCCGGGCCTGGCCCGATGGCCCGTGCTGGCAGTGGGGGTCCTGGTCATCCGGTCGATCCTACCCGGGTAGAACAATCCTCGGTAGCTGTGCTAGAACTTTCCTCTAGAGGTTTTGTCGGGTGAGCGTGCGGGAGGGTGAGTCATGGCGGAGTACGACGTGGTGGTGGTCGGTGGCGGGGTGGCTGGGTTGTCCGCGGCGATGATGTTGGGGCGGTCCCGACGGCGGGTGGTGGTCGTCGATGCCGGCGAACCGCGCAACGCCCCGTCGGCGCACCTGCACGGCTTCTTGTCCCGCGACGGTATGGACCCGGCCGAGCTGTTGTCCACGGCCAGGCGAGAGGTCGTCGGCTACGGCGGGGAGCTACTGGCGGGCCGAGCGGTCGGCATCGACCGCCTCGACGGGGCGCGGTTCGCCGTGCGCCTGGCCGAGGGCGGGCGGCTGGGCGCACGCGCGGTGGTGGTAGCCACGGGGCTCCGCGATGAGCTCCCCGAGATCCCGGGCCTGCGCCAGCGGTGGGGCCAGGATGTGCATTTTTGCCCGTACTGCCACGGCTACGAGGTACGCGACAGCGCGCTGGGAGTGATCGGAGGGGAGGACCGTCCGTTCACCCTGCGCCAGGCGCAGCTGATCCGGCAGTGGTCCGACGACGTGGTGTTCTTTCCCCACCGGATCGACCTGGAGGCCCACGAGCGGGAGCGGTTGGTCGCTCGCGGCGTGCGGATCGTCGATGGCGAAGTGACGCGGATCGTGTCCGACGAGACCGGCGTCCGCGGTGTCGAGCTCGCCGAGGGTCCGATGGTCAGACGCACGGCGCTGTTCGTCGGCCCACGCTTCGTACCGTCCGACGAGCTGCTGACCGCCCTGGGCTGCGAACTCAATGACGAGGGCTGGGTCGCCACCGATCGCACCGGTCGCACCAGCATCGACGGCGTGTGGGCGCCCGGCAACGTCGTGGACCACACCGCCCAGCTGATCAACGCCGCGGCCGCCGGGTCCGCCGCCGCCATCGCGCTCAAC
>DATACM010000444.1:0-2070 GCA_036259055.1 Acidimicrobiales bacterium
CCGCATCAACGACTCCTGGTAGATCATGAGCCCGTGGGTGTCGGCCAGCACCTCGCCCAGGTCGGGGTGCATGCACGTGACCGGCTTGCGCCCGTTCTTGCGGTCGGCGAAGTCGTTGTGCATGTTGGCCGCCATGGGGCCCGGCCGGTACAACGCCACCAGCGCGCCGATGTCGTCGAAGCATGTCGGCGCCAATGAGCGCATGAGCGCCCGCATGGGCCCGCCCTCCAGCTGGAAGACCCCGATGGAGTCGCCCCGCCGCAGCATCTCGTAGACCTTCTCGTCGTCGAGCGGGACCTTGTCGATGTCGGGCCGCGACCCGGTGGACTGCTCGACCAGGTCGAGGGCCCGCTCGATCACGGTGAGGTTGCGCAGGCCGAGGAAGTCCATCTTCAAGAGGCCCAGGTCGGCGACCCCGTGCATCTCGTACTGGGTGACGATGGGAGCGTCGCCGGGGTCGCCGCCGGCCTCGGGCTTGCGCTGGATCGGCAGGTACTCGGTCAGAGGCTCGCGGGTGATCACCACGGCGGCGGCGTGGATGCCGTCCTGGCGGCGCAGGCCTTCCAGGCCCCGGGCCACGTCGATGACCTTCTTGGCGTCGGGGTCGGTGGAGTACAGGGCGCGCAGCTCGCCGGCCATCTTGTAGCCGTCCTCGTGACCGGGGCGGCTCTCGAGGCAGGCGGCCAGGGGGGTGTCCCGCCCCATGACCAGCGGGGGCATGGCCTTGGCGATGCGGTCGCCGACGGCGTAGGGATAGTCGAGCACCCGGGCGGCGTCGCGCACCGCGGCCCGGGCCTTGATCGTGGAGAAGGTGACGATCTGGGCGACGTGGTCGGCGCCGTAGCGCTCGGCCGCGTAGCGGATCATCTCGCCGCGGTGGCGCTCGTCGAAGTCCATGTCGATGTCGGGCATCTCCTTGCGCCCGGCGTTGAGGAAGCGTTCGAACAGCAGCCCGTAGCGGATCGGGTCGAGGTCCACGATGCGCAGGCAGTAGGCGACGCAGCACCCCGCCGCCGACCCCCGCCCCGGCCCCACCCGGATGCCGACCTCCCGGGCGTGGCGGATGAGGTCCCAGACCACGAGGAAGTAGGCGGACAGCCCCATGCCCGCGATGACGCCCAGCTCGTGCTCGAGCCGCTCGGCGACCTCGGCGGGGACCGGGTCGCCGTAGCGCTCGACCGCGCCCCGCAGCGTGAGGTGGCGCAGGTACTGGTCCTCGGAGGCGAACGCCTCCGGGATCTCGAAGCGCGGCAGCTCCGGCTTGCCGAACTCGATCTCGACCCGGGCCCGCTCGGCTACGAGCAGGGTGTTGTCGCACGCCTCGGGCAGCTCGGCGAACAGGTGGCGCATCTCCGCCGCCGTCTTCAGGTAGTGCTCGTCGCCCTCGAAGCGGAACCGCTTGGGGTCGTCGATCGTGGCGCCCGTCTGCACGCACAGGAGGGCGTCGTGGGCGACGGCGTCGGACCGGTGCGTGTAATGGCTGTCGTTGGTGGCGAGGAGCGGGGCGCCGATGCGGCGGGCGATGTCGACGAGCAGCGGGTTGGTGCGGCGCTGGCTCTCGATGCCGTGGTCCTGCACCTCGACGAAGAGGTTGTCGGGCCCGAACACGTCCTGCAGTCGCCCCGCCAGCCGCAGGGCCTCGGCCTCGTCGCCCCGGAGGAGCGCCTGGCACACCACGCCGCCGAGACAGCCGGTGGTGGCCACCACTCCCTCGCGGTGGCGCTCGAGCAGGTCCCAGTCGACCCGTGGCTTGTACCAGTAGCCGCTGAGGTAGGCGTCGGACGCCAGCTTGAGCAGGTTCTTGTAGCCGGCGTCGCTCTCGGCCAGCAGGGTCAGGTGGTAGTAGAGCTTCTCCCCCGCCCCCCCCTCGCCGCCGGTGTCGTCGAGGCGCCCCCGCCGCACCGGGCGGTCGAAGCGGCTGCCGCCCGCCATGTACGCCTCGATGCCGATGACGGGGACGATGCCCCGGCCCCGGGCCGCCTTGTAGAAGTCGAGGACGCCGTACATGTTGCCGTGGTCGGTGATGCCGATGGCGGGCTGGCCGTCGGCGGCGGCGGCGGCGATGACCTC
>DATACM010000445.1:0-5625 GCA_036259055.1 Acidimicrobiales bacterium
CGGATGAACGAGTGGATCGTGTTGATGGAGGCGAGTCCTGGCCATGACGGCCTTCGCCTGGACAGGCGCATGCTCCAGCAACTGCTGAGAGCGATGCCGAACGCCCTCCCCGTTGCCCTGCACCACCCCGACCGCTATGCGGTGCAGCTCCAGGTGACTGCGCCGAGTCCCGTGCATGCGCTCTCCTCGGTGTTTACCGAGTGGTCGGAGGCGGTAGACGGGCTGGGAGCCCCGGTCTGGGACGTCGTCCGGGCCGAAGTGCTCACCCGTGTGGAGTTCGAGCGGGACTGCCAGGTCGAAGGGCTGGGCGACGGTGGGAACGACGGCATGCAGGAGGAGACCGAGAGGACCAAGGAAACCGAGCTAGCGGACAAGTTCTCCTCGTAAGCCCGACCACCGTCGATGCGGAACGGCAGCTGCGGCCTCCGGGCGTCGCCACGCCCGAGCGCCTTTGGAGCCGATGTTGCCCGCGCTGACCACCGGACGCCCCGCCCCATGCCCACCCACAACCCGACTGGATCTCGCCCGGCGCAGTCGAAGATGCCGGAGGTGCCCAGTGCCCGATGAGGGTCGTGAGGAGCTGACCCTGGGTGAAGCTGCCGGGATGCTCGGGATGTCGCCGACCACGTTGGCCCGGTGGGCGGCGGAGGGCAGGATCGCCAGCGAGGTGACGCCTGAGGGTCTGCGGGTCTTCCGGCGAAGCGAGCTGCTCAAAGCGGCAGTGAAACCGGGTGAAGAGGAAGAGGAGGGGGGACAGTGACGTCCCCGCCCAGACCTCCCGCGCGCTCGAGACGGTGTGTCCTGCTGATGTAACCCCCGCCCGGAGCCGCGAGTCCTAATCCAGACCTCGAGCGCGGAGAAGGCGTTGACCCAGGCCGTCCTCTTTCCCGGGCAAGGGACCCAGACCCCCGGCATGGGAGTGCCTTGGCGCGCCCATCCGGCCTGGGAGGTCGTCGAGCGGGCCGAGGCCGCGGTCGGCGAGCCTCTCGCCCGCCTCCTGCTGGAGGCCGGCGAGGACGAACTGGCCCGCACCCGCGAGGCGCAACTGGCGGTGATGCTCGTGTCGCTCATGGGCTGGGAGGCTGTCCATGAGCGGCTGGGCGCCCCGGTGGCCATGGCCGGCCACTCCCTGGGCCAGCTCACCGCCCTGGTGGCGGCGGGTGCCCTGTCCCTGGAGGACGGCGTCCGCCTCGCCGCCCGCCGGGCGGAGTGCACCCAGCAGGCCGCCGACCGCACGGGCGGGCGCATGGCCGCGCTCATGGGCGCCACCCTGGAGCAGGCCGAGGAGGCCTGCCGGCCGGCGCCCGGCGAGGCACCGACCTGCTGGGTGGCCAACGACAACGCTCCTGGCCAGGTGGTCGTCGGCGGCACACCCGACGGTGTCGAGGCGGCGGGCGCCCAGGCCCGAGAGCTCGGAGTCCGCCGGGTCGTTCCCCTGAATGTCGGTGGCTCCTTCCACACACCGCTCATGGACGCCGCCCGCGACGAGCTCGAGCCCGTTCTCGCCGCCACCCGGTTCGCCCGCACCGAGTGGCCGGTGGTCTCCAACGTCGACGCCCGCCCCTACCACGACGGGGACGGGTGGCGCTCGCGGCTGGCCGACCACCTGGTGCGCCCCGTCCGCTGGCGCTCGAGCATGGAGACGCTGGTGGCGCTGGGCGCCCAGTCGTTCCTCGAGGTGGGCCCGGGTGCGGTGCTGGGTGGGCTGGCCCGCCGCACCGTCCCCGACCACCAGGTCCGCAACGTCGCCGTCCCCGACGACGTCCCCCTCATGGAGGTCGCCTAAATGGATGTGGCAGGTCGTCCTGCCGAGCCCGTCGGCGTGCACGGCGAACGCCCGCTCGTCCCCGAGCGGGTCATCGTCGCCCCCGCCGACGGCCGCTTCCGGCCCGTGACTCCCGACGGCTCCCCCGACATCGCCGAAGAGCAGGTGATCGGGTTCGTCGAGAGCCACGACCGGTCGACGCCGGTCCGCAGCCCGTTCCGTGGCGTGCTCATGGGGACGATGGCCCACGCCGGTGAGCGGGTCCGCGAGGGACAGCCGGTCGCCTGGCTGCGCCTGGCCTGAGCGACGGGCCCTTGCCGTATGCTGACCGGATGACGGCCTGGGACCAGGCGCTGCCGAGCCCGGCCGCCACGGCACACCCCCACCGCTTCCGGCCCGCGCCCGGGGGACGGGCGGCGGTCGCCGGGTGGGGCACGGCCATCCCCGAGAAGGTGGTCACCAACCACGACCTGGCCCAGCGGGTCGACACCAGCGACGCCTGGATCGTCGAGCGCACGGGGATCCGCGAGCGGCGGGTGGCCGGCCCCGGGCAGACGACGGCGTCGCTGGCCATCGAGGCGGGGGCCGCCGCCATCAAGCTGGCCGACCTCAGCCCCGCCGACATCGGCATCTGCATCGTCGCCACCTGCACTCCCGAGCAGCCCATCCCCGCCACCGCCGCGTTCGTGCAGGACGGGCTGGGCCTGCGCTGCGGCGCCTTCGACCTCGACGCCGCCTGCGCCGGCTTCGTGTACGCCCTGGTCGTGGGGTCGGGGCTGCTCTCCACCGGCGGGCTCGACGCCGTGCTGGTCGTCGGCTCCGAGACGCTCTCCACCGTGGCCGACCCCGAGGACCGCGCGACGTGCGTCCTCTTCGGCGACGGCGCCGGCGCGGTCGTCCTCGTCCCCGAGGGGTCGGGCCCCGCCGGCCCCCACCGCCCGAACGGCACCGACGGCGCCGGCCTCTTGGCCTGGGACCTGGGCTGCGACGGCTCGGCCGCCTCCCTGCTGGCCGTCCCCGCCGGGGGGAGCCGCCTGCCGGCCAGCCCCCAGACGGTCGCCGCCCGTCTGCACTTCCTCAAGATGGAGGGCCAGGAGGTCTTCCGCCGGGCGGTCCGGGCCATCGTCGACTCCGCCGCCGCCACCCTGGCCCAGGCCGGGGTGTCGGCCGCCGACGTGGCGCTGTTCGTGCCTCACCAGGCCAACTCCCGGATCATCGACGCCGCCGCCTCCCGGCTGGGCATCCCCACCGAGCGCACGTTCGTCAACATCGACCGCTACGGCAACACCTCGGCCGCCTCCATCCCGATCGCCTTGGCCGAGGCGGCCGACGCCGGGCGGATCCACCCCGGCGACCTGGTGCTGCTGTCGGGCTTCGGGGCCGGCATGTCCTGGGCCAGCGCGCTGCTCCGCTGGTGACGGTCCCCGCCCGGCGAGGTTGACCGGTGGGCGGCCGCGTCGCCATCGTCACCGGCGCGTCCCGGGGCATCGGGCGGGCCTGCGCGTTGGCCCTGGCCGCCGACGGCCACCGGGTCGGGGTGTGCTACGGCCACGACGACCAGGGGGCGGAGGAGACGTGCAAGGCGGTCGAGGCCGCCGGCGGCCAGGCCCTGGCGGTGCGGGCCGACGTGGTCGACAAGGCGGCGGTCGACGCCGCCTTCGGCCGGGTCGAGGAGGCCTTCGGCCGGGTCGAGGTCCTGGTGGCCAACGCCGGCATCACCCGCGACGGGCTGTTCGTGCGGATGAGCGACGAGCAGTGGGGCGACGTGCTGCGCACCAACCTCGACGGCGCCTTCCACGCCATCCGCCGGGCGGCGCCGGGGATGCTGCGGGCCCGCTTCGGGCGCATCGTCGCCGTCGGCTCGGTGGGCGGGCTGGCGGGGGCGGCGGGCCAGGCCAACTACGCGGCGGCCAAGGCCGGCCTCATCGGGCTCACCCGGGCCCTGGCCCGGGAGCTGGGGAGCCGCGGCGTGACCGCCAACGTGGTGGCTCCCGGTCCCATCGCCACGGCGATGACCGACGCCCTCTCCGACGAGCGGCGCCGGGAGATGGCTGACGCGGTCCCTCTCGGCCGTTTCGGGTCGCCCGAGGAGGTGGCGGCCGTCGTCGCCTTCCTCTGCTCGGACGCCGCCAGCTACGTCAGCGGGGCGGTCGTCCCCGTCGACGGCGGCATGGGCATGGGCCACTGACGCCCGGTTCGGGAGAATCTCCTTCTGCCTGCTAGTTTTCTCTGGACGAGGGCTTCCCCCACAGGCGCTCCCCCGACCGGATCGTAACGTTCCGTCCCTCCTGGAAGTCCGTTGGCTCTGAGGGCGCGCTCCTGCGAAGTCCCACCCCCATCCAGAGGAGGACCGTGACGATGGACCGCCAGGAAGTGCTCGACAAGATCGCCGACGCTGCCGTCGAGGTGCTGGGAGTCGAGCGCGAGCTGGTCACCGAGGACGCCAGCTTCCGAGACGACCTCGACGCCGACAGCCTCGACCTCGTCGAGTTCGTGATGGCGGTGGAGGAGAGCTTCGGGATCTCCATCCCCGAGGAGAGGCTGCAGAACATCACCACCGTCGGGGCGGCCGTCTCCTACGTGATCGACAACGCCAGCGCGGAGTCGGCCACCGCCGGGGGGTCGGGCGGGTGAGCGATCCGGCCCGGCACCGGGTCGCCGTCACCGGCCTCGGTGTCAAGACGCCGGCCGGCTGCGACGTGGAGACCTTCTGGTCGACGCTCTGCGAGGGCAGGTCGACGGCTGCCCCGGTCCGCCGCATCGACGTCTCCGAGCTGCCCATCGGCTTCGGCTGCGAGGTGGTCGACTTCGACCCCGAGCCCTACCTGGGCTACAAGGAGGCCCGGCGCACCGACCGGGTGGCCCAGCTCGGGTTCGCCGCCGCCGCCGACGCCCTCGCCTCGGCGGGCGACCCGGGCTGCGACCCGGCCCGCTGCGGGGTCGTCGTGGGCACGGGCGTGGGCGGGCTCATCACCCAGGAGGAGCAGGAGCGCGAGTTGTTCAGCCGGGGGCCCTCCCGGGTCTCGCCGTTCCTCGTCCCGATGATGATGGCGAACGCCACCGCCGCCCTGGTGGCCATGAAGCTGGGCTGGACCGGCCCCAACTTCTGCGTCGCCACCGCGTGCACGGCCGGCGCCCACGCGGTCGGGGAGGCGGCCCGGCTCATCCGCGAGGGGAGCGTCGACACCGTCCTCGCCGGCGGCTCCGAGGCCTGCCTCACTCCCATCGCCTTGGCGTCGTTCGCGAGGATGGGCGCTCTTTCGAGCCGCACCGACGACCCGGCGCGGGCGTCCCGGCCGTTCGACCCCGATCGGGACGGCTTCGTCATCGGCGAAGGGGCGGGGTTCCTCGTGCTCGAGCGCCTCGACAAGGCCCAGGCCCGCGGCGCCCACATCTGGGGGGAGCTGGTCGGGTACGGCCGCAACGCCGACGCCTACCACGTGACCGCGCCCTCGCCCGGCGGCGTCGGCGCCGCCGCGTGCATGGAGCTGGCCCTCGCCGACGCCGGGCTGCAGCCGTCGGACATCGTCCACGTCAACGCCCACGGCACGTCGACCCCGCTCAACGACGCCGCCGAGGCCGAGGCCCTCGTGAAGGTCTTCGGCGAGGACGGCCCGCCGGTCACCTCGATCAAGGGCGCGGTGGGCCATCTCATCGGCGCCGCCGGTGCGGTCGAGGCGCTCACCACCCTTCTCTCGCTGCGGGACGGGGTGGTGCCGCCCACCGCCAACCACGACCGCACCGACCCCGAGCTGGCCATCGACGTGGTCGCCGGCGCGCCCCGCCAGGTCCCGGCCGGGCCGGTGGTGTCCAACTCGTTCGGCTTCGGCGGGCACAACGCCACCTTGGTCCTGGCCCCT
>DATACM010000446.1:0-4387 GCA_036259055.1 Acidimicrobiales bacterium
GCCGTCCACCTCGAGCAGGAAGCACACCGACCCCTGGGTGTGCCCCGGTGTGTGCACGGCGGTGAAGGTCATCCCCGCCCCCGACACCCGCTGTCCGTCGTCCAGCCCGTAGATCAGCTCGGGAGGGTCGAGGTCGAGCTCCTCGGCGGCCAGGACCCGCCCCAGCGTCCCGCCGGCGCGGACCGGGTCGAGGAGCATGTGGCGGTCGGCGTCGTGGAGGTGGACGGCGACGTCGTGCGGCTGGGCGACCACCACCTCCGAGACGCCACCCACGTGATCGATGTGGCCGTGGGTGGCCAGCAGGGCGACCAGCCGCAGGCGCTGCTCGGCCAGCCGCTGCACGATGACCTCGGGCTCGGGTGGCGCGTCGACGAGGACGCACTCGCCGCCGGGGCCCGTGGGAGCAACGATCCACGCGTTGGTGCCGGCGATCCACAGGCGAAGCCCCTCGATCGTCATGGCCATGGCGGACGACGCTACCGGGACGGCGTTCTGGCTACGGAAAGTCGCGCATTTGCGCGACTTTCCTGACCCAATGCGTCAAGGGGGTGGGGCGCCGCGGCGCAGGAGGCGGGCGATCTCGGCGGGGCGGGGGTCGTCGCGGATGCGCTCGAGGGGGGCCGGGAGGGCGATGGACCAGTTGGGCCACTCGCCGACGGTCCCCGGCATGTTGGGGCGCTCCTCCACGGCGAGGGCGTCGTCGAGGCCGGCGGCGAGGAGGAGCGACGGGGCGCGGGAGAGGGCGGCGTAGGCGGCGACGACCGCCTCCTCGGGGGAAGCGTCGGGGGCGAGCCCGCAGACGCGGCCGACCCGCTCCCGCAGGGCCGCCTCGCCCTCCTCGTTGGGAGCCATGTCGGCCTCCTTCTGGTTCTGCAGGTCGCGGCCCGACCACAGCCCGGCCACCGTCGGGAGGTCGTGGGTGGTCACCGCCGCCAGCGCCCGCTCGGGCCAGTCGGCCGGGTCCCGGTCCTCGAACCACAGCAGCCGGTAGGACAGGATCCGCCTCGCGGCCAGCTCGGCCCGCACCTCGTCCTCCACCGTCCCCAGGTCCTCGCCCACCACGTAGGCCCCGGCCCGGTGGCTCTCCAGGGCGACGATGTCGAGCAGGTCGGAGGCGGGGTAGCGCACGTAGGTGCCGTCGGCGGGGCTGGCGCCGTGGGGGACCCAGAACAGCCGGAACAGGCCCATGACGTGGTCGAGGCGCAACCCACCGGCGTGGCGGAAGGCGGATCGGACCGTCTCGACGAACGGCCGGTAGGACGCCGCCCGCAGCCGCCACGGGTCGAACGGCGGCAGGCCCCAGTCCTGGCCCCTGGTGTTGAACTCGTCGGGCGGCGCCCCGACCGACATCCCCGTCGCCAGCACGTCCTGCCACTCCCAGGCGTCGGCGCCGCCGGGGTCGAAGCCGACGGCCAGGTCGTGGACGACCGACACGTCGGCCGACGCCCGGGCCAGCTGCACGTCGAGCAGCCACTGGAGCCAGCAGTGGAAGTCGACCCGCCGGCGATGGCGGGCGCGGAAGGCGGCCACGTCCGGCCCGTCGGGGTGGCGCAGGCCCGAGGGCCAGGAGCGCCATGGCCGGCCGTGCTCCTCGCTCAGGGCGCAGAAGGTGGCGTAGGCCTCCAGGGCGTCGCCCTGCTCGGCGCGCCACCGGTCGAAGCCGGCGTCGCCGCCGAAGCGCTCCCAGATGGTGGCGAGGGCTGGCATCTTGAGGTCGAAGACGGCGTCGCGGTCGATGCGGCGGTCGTCGTCCAGCGCCCGCCCCGCCCGGGCCAGCTCGTCCAGCTGCGGTCCCAGCTCCCCGGCGCCCGGCACGTCCTCGACCCGCAGGTAGAGCGGGTTCCGGTAGCGGCGGCTGCTCGGGTAGTAGGGGCTGGCGTCCTGGGGGAGGACGGGTACGGCGGCGTGCAGGGGGTTCACCAGGAGGAGCCCCGCCGCCAGCTCGGTCGCCGACCAGCGGGCCAGCGTGGCCAGGTCGGCCAGGTCGCCGATCCCCCAGCTGGACGTGGACCGGGCGGCGTAGGTCTGGACCGCCCATCCCCATGTCGGGGCGTTGGCGGGCAGGTGGCACACTCCGGGGCTCAGGACGAGCGTGCGCGGGATTGCGTCCTCGGGGTCGACGAGCGCGTGGTAGCCGAGCGGGAGGTCCTGGGGGAGGGGCTGGCCGGCACCGACCGTCAGCGTGGTCCCGTCCTCGAGGACGAGGTCCGTGGGCCGGTCCGCTGAGAGCTCCGCCCCCGGCCGAGCGCTCACCATCGGCGATTCCTCCGACGGCTGCTCGCCCTCGGCGCCGAGGGCGGTCAGGACGGCGTCGAGGGTCGTCGGGGGCGGCTCGCGCCAGCTCCCGGCGGCGTCCGAGTAGCCCTCGGCCACGCCCCACGCGGTGGGCGATGTTCGGGTCGGGGAGGGGGACTGGTCGGCGACGGCACACCACCTCGGTCGGGGCGGCAATCGTGGCACGACCGGCAGAGTCGCCCGGCCGGCCCGGCGGTACACTCCGAGCGCCATGTCCCGGTGGTTGGTCGAGAAGCAGCTGTCGGCGTCGGCCGAGCGGCTGCGAAGCCTCCGCAGCGAGCTGGCCGTCATCGACGAGCAGCTGGCCGCGCTGGCCGACGCGGCCGACGAGTCGCGCCTGCGGGCTCTGGTCTCGGAGACGCCGCTCGCCGACCGCGAGCACGCCGAGGCTCGCAGGCACGCCGACGCGATGACCCTTCACCGTCAGCAGGTGGTGGCGTCGATCGCCAAGCTCGAGCGGTCCCAGGACGAGCTTCTCGACCGCCTCCTCGCCGAAGGCCGCTGACCGAGCGCACGGGAGACGACCGCGTGGGCCTACGGGTCGTGATCGCCGAGGACGAGGCCATCATCCGCCTCGACCTCCAGGAGACCCTCGAGGAGGAGGGTTACGAGGTCGTGGGGAGCACCAGCCGGGGCGACGAAGCGGTCGCCCTGGTCCGGGACCTCAAGCCCGACCTCGCCATCCTCGACATCAAGATGCCGGGGATGGACGGGCTCACCGCGGCCAAGGAGATCGCCGCCGGGCGCTGGGCGGCGGTCCTGATCCTCACCGCGTTCAGCCAGCGCGACCTCGTCGAGCAGGCCCGTGACGCCGGCGCCATCGGCTACCTGGTCAAGCCCTACCAAAAGAGCGACCTGGTGCCGGCCATCGAGGTGGCCGTGGGCCGATTCGCCGAGCTGCGGGCGCTCGAGCAGGAGGTGCACTCGCTGGAGGAGCAGCTCACGACCAGGCGGATCGTCGAGCGGGCCAAGGGCCTGCTCATGGACCGTCATCACCTGTCCGAGAGCGACGCCTTCTCGTTCATCCAGCAGAGCGCCATGCGCCAGCGGGCCAAGATGCGGGCGGTGGCGGAGCAGGTCCTCGACGGCAGCCTGACGCCTTAGCGGCGGCGGTCGCCCGAGTCTCAGGCACCCAGGGGGTTGTCGGGGTCCCAGAGCTTGATGCCGCCGAGGATGCCGGCGGTGTTGCTGACCACCGTCACCTTCGGCCCCAGGTCGACGGTGAGATGCTTGGCGTTGCCGCCGCCGACGTAGAGGTGGTCGTAGTTGAGCAGGGTGTGCAGCGTCTGCACGGCGAACTCCACCCGCCTGCTCCACTTCTTGTTGCCAATCTGGCGGCGGGCGGCGTCGCCCAGCTCCTCCTCGTAGGTGCGGTCCTTGCGCAGCGGATGGTGGGCGAGCTCGAGGTGAGGGGCCAGGCGTCCGTCGAAGTAGAGGCCGGTGCCGAAGCCGGTGCCCAGCGTCACCACCAGCTCCAGCCCCTTGCCGCTGACCACCGCCGCCCCCTGCAGGTCGGCGTCGTTGACCACCTTGGTGGGCTTGCCGAGGCGCCGGGCCAGCTCACCGGCCAGGTCGAAGCCGGTCCACGCCTCCACCAGCTCGGTCAGCACCTCCGAGCCCGGGCCCGAGGCGGTGACCAGGTTGTGGGCGGTGAGGACCCGGCCCTTGCGCACCACGCCCGGGAAGCCGGCTGACACCCGGTCGAAGGAGGGAAGGGGGCGGACGAGGGCGACGAGATCGTCCACCAGCTTGTGAGGCGGCAGCGGGTAGGTGGTGGGCACCCGGACCCGGTCGGCCGCCATGGTCCCGTGGGCGTCGAGGACCGACGCCTTGAGCCCGCTCCCCCCGATGTCGATGGCCAGGGTGGTCGGCGGCGAAGGGACGGCGCCGGGCAGCGTCGAGGTCACTACCCGGAGGGCTACGCCCGGCTGACGTAGAGCTGGGTCGCGATCGCCGGCCCCAGGGCGATGGTGCCCTGGTCGAGGTCGAGGGTGACGGTGCCGTCGGGAGCCTTCGAGCGCACCTCGGCGCCGGCCCCGGGGATGAAGCCGTGGTCGTCCAGGTAGACAAGGGCCTCGAGGTCGACCTCGAC
>DATACM010000447.1:0-2369 GCA_036259055.1 Acidimicrobiales bacterium
CAGTTAAACAAGGCGAGCTACGACGGAGTCTTGGGACTGAGTCAAGTCTTGACTCAGGTGGAGGGCGGTGGCCAGACGTCCAAGGATGTCGTCCACCGCAGTTGACAGGTCTTCGACCGCAAGGCGCTGAACGAGACTCCACCCCCCTGAGCATCGATGACCTTCGTCTGGCGCGCGAGGTCAGCCTCAAACCGCTTTTGCTCTCGCAGACGCAGCTCCTGCGCTGCAGACTGGATCTCCTGCCTCCCTTCATCGATCCTCCTGAGGACGACCGGCACGATCAAGCCAGTGATCAAAGCAGTCAGCAAGAGCAGAACCGCATTCTCTACAAACTGTCCTGACACCCCTATGTCACCCGCACCGCAGGATCATGCGTACGCAGACCCCTTCCATCTTGGGAAAGCAGCGTCCGGAGTAGTCGCCGGCACCCGCCCAGATGGCGGACCGCACGAGACAGATGGGGTATCCCCCGACGCGGCGAAGGGCACACGAAGAGCCCCGCCGTTTACGTCTACCCTGTTACGGCGAACGGACGCGGCCGACCGCACTAGTTCGGCACGAGCAGGTGCGCTCGGTAAAGGGCGCGGACGATGATCGGCGACAGGCCGCGATCGGCTACGGATAGACGTTGCCCGACTCGAGCAACTTCCAGCCCTGAGCGGTCCTGGCCAGGACCAGGTACACCGACCAACCCGGCTGGGCGAGCGAGCTCGCCTCCTCGCTCACCTTCACCGGGCCAGCGTCCCCGGTGAGCCACAGGGCGCCCGGCTCGACCCGCTCGATGGTGAAGTAGTCCTCCACGATGTCGTCGTCAGCCACATCGCCGCAGTCCTTGGCCCCCCGCTGGGCTTGGTCGAACAGCAGCCGGGACAGCCGCTCGGCTCTGGGCAGGTCCCGGGCGGCGCTGGTTCCCCGCTCGACCGCCTCGTCGGCCGCCGCTGCGTCGAGGTAGCCGTTGGCCGCCATCCACTTGGCCAGCTTCTTGGTCACCGTGCCGGCCGCCCGCAACAGCTCCTCGCCGGCCATGACCTTGCGCACCATGAAGTAGTCGAGGAACTCGCCCAGGCCCTCGACGATCTTCTCGGGGCCGAAGAGATGGACGAAGGCGTCCTCGACTCCGGCGT
Source organism: Acidimicrobiales bacterium (assembly GCA_036259055.1). GTDB lineage: Bacteria > Actinomycetota > Acidimicrobiia > Acidimicrobiales > AC-14 > DASZJY01. Next base: position 1,125 of record DATACM010000447.1, read on the forward strand.
CGACAGCAGCTTCGTAGCGGCGGCGCTCGTCGTCGTCGAGGTACTGGTGGCCGTAGCCGTTGAGGCAGTGGCGCAGCAGGTCGACCACGGAGCGGTAGTTCGCGAAGGTCCGCTCGGCGAGGCGCCGCTGTTGAACGGCCAGGAACTCCGACAACACCTCGTCGATGCTCGGCCCGACGCCTTGCTCCCGTCGGGCGCCGCCCGAGGAGGACGCCTGGCGGGCGGAGAAGGCGACCACGTCGGCATCGGGGCGTACATCAAGGGAGCGGTCCTCGATGACCAGGCGGAACCGCCACCCCTCGAAGGACTCGAGGGCGTGACCCAGGTCGTCCCAGGTCAGCGTCCGGCCGTCGACGACGACATCGAACGGCTCGCCCTCGTCCCTGCCCTCGCCCCACACCAGCCGGCCGGCGACCTCGTCTCCGGCCAGGAGCCAGCCGGGCCGGTGGGGGTTTGGCTCCAGGTAGTGGCGGGACACCTCGGCCTCGGCGTGGGCCCGCAGTTTGCTGAGGAGCTCGCCCACTTGGGCATCGTGGGGGCCGAGGATGGAGAACTGGAAGCCCTCGCCGGGAGGAATGCCGGTCTCTTCCAGCTCGACGACGATGCCGGTCGGTGCCCGCCACGGCCGGGGCTGCATGCGGTGGCGGTGGCCGTCGGGCCCGGTGAGCACAAAGGCCGGCGGCGGCGGGCCGAGCTCGGGCAGACCGGTGAGTTCGGCGACCCGGTGGTCGGCGCAGCCGTCGCACAGGGGCGTGCCGCTGAGGTAGACCCGCACGCCGCCGGCCCCGCAGTCCTTGCAGGTGTCGCTCCCCACGGTCGGACACTACGGGCGGCGAGGGCGCTCGTGCGATTCCGCTGCTGCGCGGGGTTGCAGCCTGGTGGGGCTCCCGGAACCGAGACGACGAATCCACGGAGGCGACGGTGTGCCGGGCTGGGTGTTCCCTTCACGTGCCGGCCCATCAGGGTCTGGCAATGGAGGAAGCATCATGAACCTGACCACCAGCGTCGTCCTCGCCGACAAACGCCACCCAGACCCGGGCGGCCGTCGCCGGCTTCCTGGCCGGCTACTGCGGTGCCACCCGGCGCAGCTACGCACCCACCTCGGCATCTTCGCCGCCTGGTGGGCCGAGGCGAACCTCGAGCTGTTCGGCGTCCGTCGGGCCCACTTCGAGCTGTTCGGCCGGTGGATGGAGGAGGACGGCAAGATGCGCTCCAGCGTGGCCCGGCGCGGGGTCGCTCGACCGC
>DATACM010000448.1:0-8356 GCA_036259055.1 Acidimicrobiales bacterium
CCCGGCGGATGCGGCTGGTGTCGAGCACGGGCACGCCGAGGGCCAGGTCGATCCACCCCGGAGTGGTTGGCTGCAGCCGCAGCCGCCACGAGGCGGCCACGACGCCGCCACCGCCCCGCGCAGGACGGCACCGGGCACCGGCACCGGCCGGGCGCCGAGCACCCGACCCAGCTCCTCGCCGTCGAGGACGGGCTCGGCGGCGACGTTGAACGCCCCTCGTGCGTCGCTGAGCAGGGCCAGCCGGTACGCCTCCGCCGCGTCGCGCGTGTGCAGCGCCTGGAAGACCAGCCGGGGATGGCGCGGCACGAGGGGGATGCGCTCGGGCCGCAAGAGGGGGCCGGGCAGGAGGCGGCCCACGAAGACCTTCCGGATGCCCCAGGCCGCGTCCCGCTTGAAGATGAGGGCCGGGCGGAGGCGAACGACCCGGGCGTCGGGATGGGTCTGCTCGAACCCGTCGAGCAGGCGCTCGGTGGCCGCCTTGTGGCGGCCGTAGAAGCTGGTCGGGACACCTTCAGTGGGCCAGCTCTCGTCCACCGGGCGGTCCTTGGGCCCCGCCGAGTAGGCACCCACCGAGGAGGCGTACACCAGCGTCCGCACGCCGGTGCGACCCATGGCCGCCAGCACCCGGGCCGTGCCCTCGACGTTGGTCGCCTCGAGGACGTCGAGGCGGTGCGACGGCTGGATCAGCCAGGCCAGATGGATGACGGCGTCCGCCCCCCGGAAATGGGGCTCCAGGTCGGACGAGGACACGTCGGCCGCCCCCCACGTCACCTTGGGCACCTCGAGGTCGGGCAGCCGCCGGGCGAGCCCGAGGATCGAGTCGACGTCGGGATCGGCGGAGAGCGCCTGCACGACGCTGGTGCCCACGTTGCCGGTGGCCCCGGTCACCACGACCCGCATGTGCCGTCCCTACCCAGCGACGGTGTTGCCGTCCCTCGTGGGGAAGGATGGTCCTCCGATGACGCGCGGCGAGCGACGGGTGGTGGTCACGGGGATGGGTGCAGTCACCCCCCTGGGCGCCGACGCCGAGCAGACGTGGCAGGCCATGGTGGCCGGGCGATCGGGTGTGGGGCCGATCCGGTCGTTCGACGCCTCCCCCCTGCCCGTGCGCATCGCCGCCGAGGTCCGCCAGTTCGCGGCGGCGGACCACTTCGACGTGCGGGACGCCCGGCGTGTCGACCGCTTCGCCCAGCTCGGGATCGTCGCCGCCCGCCAGGCCCTGGCCCAGAGCGGGCTCGACGTCACCCGGCGCCCCGATCGGGTGGGGGTCGTGTTCGGTTCGGGGCTGGGTGGCCTCAGCACCCTCGTCGACCAGGTGGGCGTCCTGGCCGATCGGGGACCGACGCGGGTCAGCCCCTTCCTCGTGCCCATGATGATCCCCAACATGGCCGCCGGCCAGATCGCCATCGAGTCGGGCGCCACCGGGCCGACCTCATGCCCCGTGACCGCCTGCGCCGCGTCGGCCACCGCCATCGGCGAGGCCGTCGACCTCATCCGCATGGACCGGGCCGACGCGGTGGTCGCCGGAGGCGCCGACGCCACCGTGGCACCCCTCTGCATCGCCGCCTTCGCCCAGATGAAGGCCCTCTCCTCGCGCAACGACGACCCCGAGAGCGCGTCCCGGCCCTTCGACGCCGACCGCGACGGGTTCGTGCTGGGCGAGGGCGGGGCGGCGCTGGTCCTCGAGGAGCGCGAGCACGCCCGGGCACGCGGAGCAACCGCGCTGGCCGAGGTGGCCGGCTGGGGGGCGAGCTGCGACGCCCACCACCTCACCGCCCCCGATCCGCATGGCGCCGGCGCCGCCGCCGCCATGCAGGCGGCGTTGGCCGACGCCCGAGTGAGCGCCGGCGCGGTGGGCTACCTCAACGCCCACGGGACCTCGACCCAGCTCAACGACCGCACCGAGGCGATGGCGATCCGGGACGTCGTGGGCACCGGCGCCGCCGTCTCGTCGACGAAGGGCGTGACCGGCCACCTGCTGGGCGCCGCCGGCGCGGTCGAGGCCATCGCCTGCGTGCAGGTGTTGGCCAGCGGCCTGGTGCCGCCCACCCTGAACCTCGAGCGGCCCGACCCCGACTGCGGGCTCGACCTGGTGGCCGGCGAGGCACGGGAGCAGCCGGTCGACGTCGCCCTCTCCAACAGCTTCGGCTTCGGCGGGCACAACGTGACGCTCGTGCTGCGACGGGCCTGAGGCCTCAGGTGGCCGGCGCCGTGCTGGCCCTATGTCCGCCGGCGGCTCTTGCGGCCGAAGGGCCTGACCCGGCGGCCGCCCGTGCCCCCGGCTGCCGGCGGCGAGTCGGGCGGGGGTCGGCTCGCCCGGGGCGCCTTGGGCGGTGAGGCGACCGGCGAAGGGCGGTGGTCCTCCCCCGCCGGCGTCGACGCCAGGCGGGTCACCCGGCGGTAGCGCGCCCGGTAGTCGTCGATCCGGCTGCTGAGGCGGTCGAGGCCCTCGGCGAACTGGGCCAGCACTGACCATCCCTCGTCGGTCAGCTCGTAGGTGCGGCGAGCGGGACCGGCCGCCGACGCGTCCCAGGCCGACACCACCCAGCCTGCCTCTTCCAGCCGTCGCAGGGTCTGGTACAGGGGGCCCGGACCGCCCCAGTCGAAGCCGAACGGCTTGAGCCGCTCGACCAGGTCGTAGCCGTGGCCGGGACGTTCGGCCAGCAGCAGGAGGAGACAGGGACGGAGGAGCGCCCGGGGGTGGGAGGGGTCGTCCTCGAGTCTTGCCATCGTCCGCCCTCCGCCGCGCCGAACGTCAGTAGATGCGGCGACTCTATAGCACCCTTCCACTCAGCGGGAAGGCACAATGGTGGTACGACCTCGCGCAGACGGGGTTCTTGACCCGGCCCTAGGGGCCAGGCCCTAGCGTCGGATTGGCCGAGGAGGAGCCATGGACGGCACAGACGAGCAGCTTCGACACCCCGGGGTGCTCGTCGGACCGTTGCTCCTTCTCCTCCTCGCCGAGGAGCCCGGGCACGGCTACGACCTCATCGAGCGTCTGCGGTCGCTCGGCTTCGAGAACCGGGCCGGCTCGCTGTACCGCGAGCTCCGCCGCCTCGAGGACGACGGGCTGGTCACCTCCTACTGGGAGGCGTCACAGACCCGGGGTCCCGCCCGCCGGGTCTACGAGCTCACCTTCGAGGGGAGGCGGGCGCTGCGAGCGTGCGCCGCCAGCGCCGAGGACCTGACCCGGACGCTGTCCGATTACGTCGAGCGCTGTGCCGTCGTGTCCCGACCCGGACGGCCCCGCGGCCGGCGGACGGCGAAGCTGGCAGACCTCCCTCCTGTGCGCACGTAGTCACTCCGTCTCGCCCAGCGCCATGAGGATCCGGTCGACCTGCTCCTGCTTGCGCAGGATGAGGTGCTCCATCAGGTGCTCGAGGGCCTCGGAGCGGGCCTCCTGGCCGGTGGCCGGGATCACCGAGTGGAGGGCTTCGAGCGTCTCGTCCTCGCAGTCGACGAGGATGCGCCCGATCTTGGCGGCGTCGTCGCTCCAGCGGATGGGAGCGACTTCCGTCGGCGGCTGGCCCCCTAAGGCCGCCACCTTCTCCACCAGGCGGCGGGCGTCGTCCAGCTCGGCGCCCGCCCACTCCCGGCACAGGTCGGAGAAGGCGATCTGGTCGAGCCCCCGGGCCGACCCGGCGGCCATGGCGTAGAGCAGCGCAGACCGGTATTGCAGCCGCAAGGCGTCCTTCAGCAGCTCGACGACCGCGCCAGTGTCCATCTCCTCGTCGCTCATCCGGCGAAAGCTAGTGGCCGCCGGGCCCTCGCCCGCGCGGCGGAGAGCTTGCGTCCCCCGCGGGGCGGTTCCCCCGGAGCCCCGGTTCCCGTACGGTCGATGTGTGATCGAACGGTGGCGGAAGGTTGACCCGTTCATGGTCGACGGCCTCCTGGCGCTCCTTTGCGCGGCCGTGACCATCGCCACGGTCGTCGCCGTGGACGAGCCCCACGACGATTCGCACCTCGACGCCCTCGGGGTGGCGCTCCTCCTCGGCCAGACGCTGCCCGTGGCCTGGCGCCGGCGCCGGCCGGTGATGGCGTGGGCAGCGTGCGGCGTCGCCGCGGCCATCTGGGGCATCGGCGAGTTCCCCGACACCGTCCTCGACCTGGGCCCGCTCGTCATCGTGTTCAGCGTCGCCGCCCACTGTCGACGGCGGACGGCCACGGCGCTCGGGCTCGCGACGGCCGCGGTCATCGCCCTCTCGCTGCTCCTCGCCGGCGACGCCAGCGTCGAAGACGTGTCGTTCAATTTCCTGATCTTCGGGGTGGCGTGGGCTCTCGGCGAGAACCAGCGCACCCGCCGGGCGTACACCGCCGAGCTGGAGGCCAAGGCCGCCCGCCTCGAGCGGTCACGGGCGGAGGAGGCGGAGCGGGCGGTGGCCCAGGAGCGGGCGCGCATCGCCCACGAGCTGCACGACGTGGTGGCCACCACGTCAGCATGATGGTGGTGCAGGCCGAGGGAGGCGCCAGCGTGCTGGAGACCTCCCCGGAGCAGGCGGGCCGGGCCTTCGACGCCATCGGCGCGGCCGGGCGGCAGGCCATGGCCGAGATGCGCCGCGTCCTCGGCGTCCTCCGCGAGGAGAGCGACGGGGCCGCCGGACGCTCGCCGCAGCCCGGCTTGGATGCGGTGGGCCAGCTGGTGGACGGCGTACGCCGGGCCGGCCTTGCCGTCGAGCTGCGGGTCGAGGGGCGGCCCCGGCCGCTGCCCGCCGGCCTCGACCTCACCGCCTACCGGATCGTCCAGGAAGCGCTCACCAACGCCCTCCGCCACGCCCGGGCCGGCCAGGCCACCGTCACCGTCCGCTACGGGGACGAGCGGCTGGAGCTCGAGGTGGCCGACGACGGCCAGGGCCCCCCATCCGGGCTGGCCGACCCGGCGGCAAACGGCCATGGCCTCGTCGGCATGCGCGAACGGGTCGCCCTCTTCGGCGGGCAGCTCCACGTCGGAGCGCGCGACGGCGGTGGCTTCACGGTGGTGGCCCAGCTCCCCACCGGCCCGTGATCCGGGTCCTCGTCGCCGACGACCAGGCCCTCGTGCGGGCCGGTTTCCGGATGATCCTCGACGCCCAGCCCGACATCTCCGTCCTCGGCGAGGCCGGCACCGGCCGGGAGGCGGTCGAGCTGGCCCGGAGGGTGGAGCCCGACGTCACCCTCATGGACATCCGCATGCCCGACATGGACGGCCTGGAGGCCACCCGCCGGCTGGCCGGGCCCGGCGTCGACACGCCGCTGCGGGTGCTGGTTCTCACCACCTTCGACCTCGACGAGTACGTCTACGACGCCCTCCAGGCCGGGGCCAGCGGCTTCCTCCTGAAGGACGTCGGCCGTGACGAGCTGGTGCACGCGGTACGGGTGGTCGCCGCCGGCGACGCCCTCCTGGCGCCCTCGGTGACCCGCCGTCTGATCGCCGAGTTCGCCCGCCAACGGCCGCCCGCTCCTGCGTCCCCCGCCGAGTTGGAGTCGCTCACCAGCCGCGAGCGGGACGTCCTCGAGCTGGTGGCCCGCGGCCTGTCCAACGCCGAGATCGCCGAGGCGCTGGTGGTGGGCGAGGCGACGGTCAAGTCCCACGTCGCCCATATCCTCATGAAGCTGCACCTGCGCGACCGCATCCAGGCGGTCATCCTCGCCTACAAGGTCGGGCTCGTCCGCCCCCGCCCCTGAGCCGCGGCCCCGCCGGAGAAGAAGGCGACCGTCCGAGCCAGCCCTTCTTCCAAGCTCACCTTGGGGTCGTACCCGAGGTGCGCACGCGCCGCCGATATGTCGGCGCTGGAATGGCGAATGTCGCCCGGCCGGGGCTCCACGTGCACAGGGCGGGCCTCGACGCCGAGGATGCTGCCCAGCACGTCCAGCATCTCGAGCAGGCTCACCTCGCGAAGCCCGCCGATGTTGTACGCGTTGCCGCGACAGCTGTCGTCGGGCGCGACGGCGGCGGACATGTTGACCGCGATCACGTCGTCCACGAAGGCGAACGCCCGGCTCTGGCGCCCGTCGCCGTGCACCGTCGGCGACCGACCGTGCGTCAGCGCGTCGATGAAGAGGGGGATCACCGCGGCATAGGCGGAGTCCGGACGCTGGCGGGGCCCGAAGACGTTGAAGTACCGCAGCGACACGGTGCTCAAACCGTAGAGCTCGGCGAAGACGGTGCAGTAGAGCTCCCCCGCCAGCTTGGTGACGGCGTACGGCGACCGGGGGTGGACGGGAGCCGACTCCGGGGTCGGCCGCTGCCTCGCCCCTCCGTACACGCTGCTCGACGAGGCGTACACGACCCGGCGCACGCCCGCGTCGAGCGACGCCTTGAGGACCGTCAGCGTGCCGTGGGTGTTCGCCCGGTCGGTCTCGAGGGGGTACTCGACCGAGCGCAGGACCGCCCGGTGAGCGGCGTGGTGGAACACCACGTCGGCACCGGCCACCGCCCGGGCGACGGCGGCCTCGTCGGCGACGTCACCGACGACGAGGTCGGCCCCCGCCGGGACGTTGTCGGCATGGCCGGTGGACAAGTCGTCGAGCACGCACACGGAGTGGCCGGCGGCCAGGAGGGCGTCCGCCAGGTTGGAGCCGATGAAGCCGGCGCCACCGGTCACCAGAGCCCTCACCGGACGAGCCCGCCCGACATGCCGTGCGCTGCCATCACGTTGCGGTCCATGAAGGACCGAGTCTCGCGCGGGTGGGGTGGCCGGCCGAGCACCGGCGGTAGAATGCGCTTCACCCGCCCGGAGTTGGGCCGGGAGGGGGAATCGCGAGGATGGCGAACACGACGAACGAGCTGCGATCCCTCGACGCCGACCTGTCGCGCCTGGAGCAGGGCGTGACCATCTGGCTCACCGGTCTGCCCTCGTCGGGCAAGACGACGATCGCCGCCGCCCTGCACGCTCGGCTCCGCGCCGCCGGGCTGCGCACCGAGCTGCTCGACGGTGACATCGTCCGCACCCACCTGACGCGCGACCTGAGCTTCTCCCGGGAGGACCGGATCGAGAACATCCGCCGGGTGGGCTTCGTCGCCCACCTCCTCAGCCGCAACGGGGTGGTCACGGTGTGCTCGTTGATCTCGCCGTACCGTCAGGCGCGCGATGAAGTGCGGGCGCTGCACGGTCCCCGGTTCTTCGAGGTCTACGTGTCGACCCCGTCGGCGGTGTGCGCCACCCGCGACGTCAAGGGCCTCTACGCCAAGCAGCGGGCCGGCGAGCTCTCGGGCCTGACCGGCGTCGACGATCCCTACGAGCCGCCGTTGTCCCCGGAATGGGTGATCCCGGCCCACCTCCAGTCCGTCGAGGAGTCGGTCGACGACCTCTGGCGGGCGCTGGTCGGCAGGGCCCCGCAGTGAGGTCGTCGGCGCTCGGAACCCCGCATCCCTACGAGCTGTCCCACCTCGAGGAGCTGGAGTCCGAGGCCATCTTCATAATGCGGGAGGTCGCCGGCGAGTTCGAGCGGCCGGTGCTGCTCTTCAGCGGCGGCAAGGACTCGGTCGTGCTGCTCCACCTGGCCCAGAAGGCGTTCCGCCCCGGACGCTTCCCGTTCCCTGTCATGCACGTCGACACCGGGCACAACTTCCCAGAGGTCCTCGAGTTCCGCGACCGGCGGATGCGGGAGCTGGGCGAGCGCCTGATCGTCGCCAGCGTGCAGGAGTCCATCGATCAGGGGCGCGTCGCCGACGACAAGGGGCCCCGGGCGTCCCGGAACCGGCTGCAGACGACCACGCTCCTCGACGCCATCGCCGCCCACGGCTTCGACGCCTGCTTCGGGGGCGCCCGGCGGGACGAGGAGAAAGCGAGGGCCAAGGAGCGGGTCTTCTCCTTCCGGGACGAGTTCGGCCAGTGGGACCCCAAGAACCAGCGGCCCGAGCTGTGGCGGCTCTACAACGGGCGGATCCGCCCCGGCGAGCACATCCGCGTCTTCCCTCTCTCGAACTGGACGGAGACCGACGTCTGGCAGTACATCGCCGCCGAGCAGCTGGAGGTGCCGTCGATCTACTTCGCCCACAAGCGAACGGTGTTCCACCGCGACGGCATGCTGATGGCCACCGGCCCCTACGTCGAGCTCCTTCCCGACGAGGAGCCGTTCGAGGCCCTGGTGCGCTACCGCACCGTCGGCGACATGACCTGCACCGGCGCCATCGAGTCGTCGGCCGCCACCCTCGACGACATCATCGCCGAGGTGGCCGCCACCCGCATCACCGAGCGGGGGGCGACGCGCGCCGACGACAAGTTCTCCGAGGCGGCCATGGAGGACCGCAAGCGGGAGGGCTACTTCTAGTGGACCTTCTCCGCTTCGCCACCGCCGGCTCGGTCGACGACGGCAAGAGCACCCTCATCGGGCGGTTGCTGTCCGACTCCAAGCAGATCTTCGAGGACCAGCTGGA
>DATACM010000449.1:0-4866 GCA_036259055.1 Acidimicrobiales bacterium
GCGCCGGGCGGGGCCCGGGCCCGGGCCACCACCGGCCCGGCGGCGATCAGGGACTCCTTGTTGGCGAGGGCGAGGCGGGCCCCCGTCTGCAGGGCGGCCAGCGTCACGGGCAGCCCGGCGAAGCCGACGACCCCGTTGAGCACCACGTCGGCGCCCGTGGCCACCGCGGCGAGCGCTTCGGGGCCGGCCAGCACCTCGGTGCCGGTCGGCACCCGGGACGAGAGCTCGTCCGCTCCGGCGGCGTCGGCCAGGGCCACCCGCTCGGGCCGCAGCTGCCAGGCCTGGTCGACCAGCCGGTCCACCGAACGGGCCGCCCCCAGGGCGACCACCCGGTAGCGCCCCGGCTCGGCCGAGATCACCTCGATCGCCTGCGTGCCGATCGAACCCGTGGAGCCGACGAGGCTCACGGTGGTCACCTCGGGCATGACGGGCGGTTGGAGCGAGCGCTACCCGATCGTCAGGTCGAGGATCCGGGCGAGGTAGTAGGTGGCGGGCACGACGAAGAGCAGGGCGTCGATGCGGTCGAGCAGGCCGCCGTGGCCCGGCAGGATCGAGCCGGTGTCCTTGATGCCCAGGTCGCGCTTGAGCATCGACTCGCAGAGGTCGCCCAAAGGGGCGACCACCGAGACGACGATGGCCAAGAGGAAGGCGTCGCCGCCGTCCCACGGGCCGATCTGGCCTACGACGGCCAGGCAGACGACGATGGTGGCGAAGGTCGCGCCGATGGCTCCCTCGACCGTCTTGCCCGGGCTGATGTCGGGGGCCAGGGGCGTGCGGCCCGCCCACCGCCCGCCGAAGAGCGCCCCGATGTCGTAGGCGGCGGTGGCGATCACCGCCCCGAGCAGGATGCCCACGCCGTCGTCGCCGTACAGCTTGAGGATGACGGCGGCGAACGACCCCAGGAGGCCGACGTAGAAGAAGCCGAGGGCGGTGACGGCGATGTTCACGACCGGACGGGCCCGGACCACGCCGGCCAGGTACCAGAGCAGGCAGAAGACCATGAAGAGGGCGAGCACCAGAGGAAGGGCCTCGCCGCCCCGCCAGTAGATGCCCCAGCTCAGGGAGGCGGTGCCGGCGACGCCCAGGAGGGTGGCGGGGTGGTAGCCGCGTGACCGCAGCGCCTGGTAGAGCTCGCCGACGGCGATGACCAAGGCGACGCCGGTGAGGAACACCAGACCCCCCGGGCCGATGATGGCGGCCAGCACGACGACGGCCAAGGCGACGGCGCCGGTGATCACCGACGCCGTCATGTCCCGGGACGCCGAAGCCGCACCCCCCTCGTCATCGTCCCCTTCGGGCGCCGCCCGCGGGGCTCGCTGGCGCCGCGACGGGCCGGAGGGACGCGGCGCCCGGGGTGGCACCCGGCTGCCGACCGCGATGGGCGCCTTCCGCGCCACCCGGTCGCCGAAGGAGACGTCTTCCTCGTCCTCGTCGTCGCCGCTCCCGCCGCCGAGCGCGCCCATGCGGGTCTCGGGGTCGTCGAGGATGTCCTCGTGGAAGTCGGCTTCGTCCCAGTCGGTGGGCTGGTCGCGCCAGCGGGGACCGGTGGAGAGGGCCGACCACGCCTTCAGATCGTCGTCGACCTCCGGAGGCGGCCCGCTGTCGGGAAGGATGCGGGGGGTCTCGCCACTGGGCGGCTCGGTCCAGTGAGGCAGCCCGCTGGACGGGGGCGCCGGCGGCGGCGGCAGCGTTCCGTCCTCGGCGCCGAACGGCCTCTCGTCCCGATCCCGGGACCGGCCGGCGGGCTCGTCCCAGAACCCTCGGGGCTCGGGCCCGTGCCCTGGCTCGTCGGCCCCCTCGCGGTCCATCGCCAGAGCAGCGTAGCCGTCGGGGATGCGCCGGCGGGGTGACTCGGGGGGCGGCTCGGGCCCGCTCCCCGGGTCGGCTCCCCAGAAGCCCGTCGACTCACGAGGCGGAGGCGGAGGGACCGCGGGGGAAGGGGGTGGAGGCACCGGCGGCGGCTTCGACACCGCGGTCGGATCGGCACCGGGGAAGCGCAGCGAGGGACGTGGCTCGGGGGGCGCCTCGGGCACGTCGCCGAAGCGCGGGGCGTCCTCGGGATAGCGCCCCGTGACCTGCCCGGCCTCGATGGCGGCGGCTGCCTCCTCGGCGCCGATGATGCGGACGCCCTCGGCGGGCTGGCGCGGACCGCGGCGGGAGCCTGCCGCCCCCCACGAGTCGGCCGCCACGTCCGGCTCGGCCGGAGCGTCGGGGAGGTCGACCCTGTCCGTCGGGTCGTCGGTGTGGCGGTCGTCCACGCGCATTCCCTCCTCTCGGGTCTCCGTGCGGCCGGGGGCGGCCCGACCGCCTGTCCTCAGACTTCCAGCAGCTCCTGCTCCTTGCGGGCCAGCATGCGATCGATCTCGGCGACCTGGTCGTGGGTGAGCTTCTCCAGCTCCTTCTCGGCCCGGTCGAGCTCGTCGGTGGAGATCTCACCTTCCCGCTCGAGCGCCTCGAGCTGGTGGCGGGCGGCACGGCGCACGTTCCTGATCGCCACCCGCCCGTCCTCCGCCTTGTGGCGGACCACCTTGACGAGCTCCTTGCGGCGCTCGGACGTGAGCTCGGGGAAGACGAGGCGGACGACCTGGCCGTCGTTGGACGGGGTGATCCCGAGGTCGGAGTGCTGGATGGCCCGCTCGATGGCCTTGATGGCGCTTTTGTCGTAGGGCTGGATGACGAGCAGGCGGGCCTCGGGGACGGAGAACCCGGCCAGCTGCTGCAACGGCACCTCGGTGCCGTAGTACTCGACCTTCAGCCGCTCGACCAGGGCGGGGGTGGCCCGGCCGGTACGGATGGCGGCGAACTCCGACTGGGTGTGGGTCACCGCCTTGCCCATCTTGTCGGCGGCCTCGAGGAGCGTGTCCTCGATCATCGCCTGCGCCCGGCCGTCATGTGACCAGCGTACCTATCGCCTCTCCTTCGAGGGCGCGCCGGATGTTCCCGGGCTTCATGAGGTCGAAAACCACGATGGGGAGCTTGTTGTCCATGCAGAAGGTGATGGCCGTGGAGTCCATGACCTTGAGGCCGCGGTTGAGCACCTCGATGTACTGCACCTCGCGGTACTTGGTGGCCTCGGGGTTGACGCGGGGGTCGTCGCTGTAGACGCCGTCCACGCCCGAGTGGGTGCCCTTGAGGATGGCCTCGGCCCCGATCTCCGCCGCCCGCAGGGCGGCGGTGGTGTCGGTGGTGAAGTAGGGGTTGCCCGTCCCGCCCGCCATGATGACGATGCGGCCGCTCTCGAGGTGGCGCTGGGCCCGCCGGCGGATGTACGGCTCGGCCACCTGGGCCATCTGGATGGCGGTCATCACCCGGGTGGGCTCGCCCAGCTTCTCGAGCGCGTCCTGGAGGGCCAGGCCGTTGATCACCGTCGCCAGCATGCCCATGGTGTCGGCCTGGGCCCTGTCCATGCCTGCGCCCGCCCCGGCCATGCCCCGCCAGATGTTGCCCCCGCCGACCACGATGGCGATCTCGGTGCCCAGGTCGCGGCGCACCTCGGACACCTCGGCGGCGATGCGCCCGACCACCCGCCCGTCGATGCCGTAGCCGACGGCGGCGTCGGCGAAGGCCTCGCCGGACAGCTTGAGGACGACGCGTCCCCAGCGCTTGGGACCGGCGTCGACCTCCGGCTCCGAGGGGGTCGCCTCCTCCTCCGTCACGGTCGCCACCGGCCTCCGGTCATCGCCCGATCTCGACCTGGGCGAAGCGGGTGACGGTCGCCCCCCCGAGGAGCTGGGAGATCGTCTGCTTCGGGTCCTTGACCCACGCCTGCTCGAGCAGGCAGCGCTCCTTGAAGAACCCGTTCAGCCGGCCTTCCACGATCTTGGGTATCGCCTGCTCGGGCTTGCCCTCGTTGCGGGTGAGGTTCTCGAGCACCTGGCGCTCCTCGGCGACCCGCTCGGGCGGCACCTCGTCGCGCGAGAGCCACTGCGGCCGCTGCGAGGCGACGTGGAGCGCCACCTCGTGGGCCAGGGCCTTCTCGCCGCCCTGCAGCTCGACCAGCACGCCGTTCACGCCCCGGCCGTTCTGCACGTGCAGGTAGCCGTCGAGGACGGCGCCCTCGGGCGCCTCGAACCGCTGGACCGCGCCCAGCTGGATGTTCTCCTTGAGGGTGATCCGGAGGTTGTCGAGCTCGTCCTGGCGCTCGGCGACCGCGCCCTCCCCCTGGGCCGCCACCAGCTTGGCCAGGTCGTCGACCAGCGAGGTGAACTCGGGTGACTTGGCGACGAAGTCGGTCTCGCAGAGGAGGGCGACGACGGCGGCCGACCGGCCCTCGTCGGCGACCGCCACCGCTCCCTGGGCGCTGACCCGGTCGCCCCGCTCCCCTGCCTTGGCCAGTCCCCGTTCCCGGAGCCAGCGAGTGGCCGCCTCGTAGTCGCCGTCGCTCTCCTGCAGGGCCCGCTTGGCGTCCATCATCCCGACGCCGCTGGCCTGGCGCAGCCGCTGCACGTCCTTGGCGGTGAACTCGGCCATCACACCTCCTCGGTGGCGGCCGGGCCTCCGGGGGCGGGAGGGGGCTCGGTGGCGGCCGGCGCCGGTCCGGGCGAGGGGTCGCCGGCGGCCGGCGGCGGAGGGGTGTCCGGCACGATCGCCGGCTCGGCGTCGGGGATGGCCGTCTCCGGTGTCTCCGGTGTCTCGGGCGTCTCGGCGGTCGGGGCGGGAGGGGAGGCCGGCGCCGCCTGCGGGGGCGCGTGCGACGGTACCTGCGGGGGTGCGTCGGCGGAAGGCGCCGGAGCGTCCGCCGCCGGCGGCTGGCGGCGGCTGGCCGCCATCCTCGCCTCTCGCTCCTGGGCCTGCAGTGCGGCTTGGCGGCGGGCTTCGGCCTGCTGCTGCGACCGGCGGACCTCGGCCTCGGCGTCGGGCGCCGGC
>DATACM010000450.1:0-1835 GCA_036259055.1 Acidimicrobiales bacterium
CCGACGGGTCCCATGACCTGCAGCCACCGGTCGCTTCTGTCGTCGACGGTGTACTGGCGCTGCTGAACCGACGACTCGAGCCCGGGAACGCTGGGGAGGATCCAGAACTGGATGAATCGCATCGGGTCGGTGGCCGACCCGTTGGCCTCGGAGTGAAGCGCGCCCCGGGTCGAGAAGGTCATGACCTGCGCCGCTCCGGGCACCAGATGGCCGTCGTTCCCAAGAGAGTCGGCGTGGACGAAATGGCCCTCGACGACGTAGGTCAGCGACTCGATGTCACGGTGGGGGTGCATCGGCCACCGGGCGCCGGCCACGATGCGGTCGTCGTTGAACACCCGCAGTGCCCCGACGCCCATCTGCTGCGGGTCGCGGTACTGATCGAACGAGAAGTGCCAGCGGGCGTCGAACCAACCGCCGTCCTCGTGGTGTATCTCGCCGGCTCGCCGTACCGTCAACACGCCGACCGTTCCTACCCAAACACACCGATCCTGACCTCCTCGGGCCATGCGTTCCCGCCCTCGTCGAGCCCTGACCGGCTAGTTGTAGCGCCCAGTCAGGTTGCTGACACGGCTCATGGGCGGGCCGCCGATGGCGGTGTGGTGCCGGTGATGGTTGTAGCGGTGGAGCCAGGCGGTCAAGGCTCGGGTCCGTTGGCCGTCTGAGCTCCAGGGCCGGGCGTAGGCCCACTCGACGAGCAGCGTCCGGTTGAAGCGTTCAACCTTGCCGTTGGTCGCCGGTCGGTAGGGACGGGTCCGAGAGTGGACCAACTCGCCCAGAGCGGCCCTGAAGTGGCGGCTGCGGTAGCAGGCACCGTTGTCGGTGAGGACCCGCTCGACGATGATGCCGTGGCCGGCGAAGAAAGCGGCGGCCCGTCCCCAGAAGGCCGCCGCGGTCGGGCCCTGCTCGTCGGGCAGGACCTCGCTGTAGGCCAGGCGGCTGTAGGCGTCGACTGCGGAGTGCACGAAGGCGTAGCCGATCGGCCGGCGCTTGTGGGAGTGGCGTCCGGCGGTCAGCGCCCGTCCGTGGATCCGCCACCCACCACCTTTGGGGATGCGGCCCAGCTTCTTGACGTCGAGGTGCACCAGCTCGCCCGGGCGGCTCATCTCGATGCGACGGATCGGCGCCCTGGTGGGCCGGTCCAGGCAGTCCAGGCGGTTGAGGCCATGGCGGACGAGGACCCGATGCACCGTGGAGGCCGGCACCCCGACGATTGCCGCGATGCGGGCCGGCCCATAGCCCCGCTTGGTCCGCAGCCAGAGGATGCGCCGCTCCCTGGACGCTTTGGTGCGAGTTGGGCAGCTCCGGGGACGGCTGGAGCGGTCCTCCAGGCCAGCGAGCCCCTCGGCTTGGTAGCGCCGCCACCAGACATACGCCCGGTCCCGGGAGATGCCCATCGCCTCGGCGACGTGGGCGACCGGGAAGCCGGCCTCGATGCGCTGGCAGAGCAGCAGTCGACCCTGAGGGGTCAGTCGAGCATTACGGTGCACGGCAAGCCTCCGTTCGAGTGGGTTCCGTGGCAGATCCACACTCGCTCGGAGGCTTCACTCATAGGTGGACCCTGTCAGCAAGGTCCGTGGGCACTACAGCTAGTCGTCGCCGTGAAGGTTGACGCGCCGCGGTGTGGCGCCGAGACTGTCGAGGCGTTGTGAAGCCGCCAAGGGATCGGGGACCGGTCGGCGCGCCGGTCGCGGTACCGGCGGCGCTCCTCTGAGGCGACTGGGAGGGCGGGCAGCGGTGGCGGAGGGAACACTCGATCCTCAGGGGCCGGCCGCCGAGTCGATGGCCGAGCTGTGGTGGTTGATGCTGGGGCTCGGCGTCGCCGTCTTCGTGATCTT
>DATACM010000451.1:0-2362 GCA_036259055.1 Acidimicrobiales bacterium
TCCCGGAGACGGTCCGCCGCTTCTCCTCCTGCACGGGTTCCCCGACAACCTCCACCTCTACGACCGGCTCGTGCCGTACCTGTCGCCCCCCCGTCAGGTCGTCACCTTCGATTTCCTCGGGTGGGGCGCGTCGGACAAGCCACCGCGCTACCCCTACACCGCCGCCAACCAGACCGGCGACCTCGACGCGGTGATAGCTGAGCTGGGACTCGACCGCGTCGTCCTCGTCGCCCACGACGCGTCCGGCCCTCCCGCCATCGACTGGTCGCTCGCCCACTCCGAGCGGGTCGACACCCTGATCCTGCTGAACACCTACTACCACTGGACGCCGTCGTTGCGCCGACCGCCGGCGATCTTCCTCTACTCGACCCCGGGCTTGCGCAACCTTGCTCGGGTGGTGATGGGACGGTTCGAACGTCTCGACGCCAGGCTCTTCGCCTGGCAGGTGGGCAAGTTCATCCGTGACGAGCGGACCCGGGAGGAGATGCTGCCTGCCCTCTACGAGGACTTCCATGCTGCCCGGCCCGCCTTCTGGCGACTGAACAGCGACCTTCTCGGCTCGGTCTTCTCGCGTCGGCGGATGCTCCCCGAGCTGCGGGCCTTCCCCAGGCCGGTCCGGATCATCTTCGGAGCACGCGACCGCTGGCTGAACCCGAGTGTGGCCCGTCGGTTCCACGAGCTCTTCGCGACCTCCGAGCTCTTCCTCCTGCCCCGAGCAGGCCACTACGTACAGGTCGACGAACCGGCCGAAGTGGCGCGTCTCATCCTCGGAACCGGCGACTCGCACACTCCGGAGGCTGACCTCGGGTGAGGCCACCCCACCGGTTCCCATAGACCACGGCGGGAACGATCTCCCGGCCACCGACGGAGCGCCGAGGTCCTAGCCTCGAACCGTGCAGGTCGCGATCCTCGGGCCGCTCGAGGTCACCGCGCGCGGCGGTCCCGTCGCGGTTCCCGGTGCCCGGGACCGGGCTCTGCTGGCGCTGCTCGCCGTCTCGGCGGGCCAGGTCGTCACCGCCGACCGGCTGGTCGAGGAGCTGTGGGGACCGGACCTGCCCCGCGACCCCGCCAACGCCTTGCAGGCCACGGTTTCGCGCCTCCGGAGGGCCCTGGCACCGCTCGGCTCGCAAGTGGTGGTGACGCGACCGCGCGGCTACATGCTCCAGGTCCCGGCCGACTCCCTCGACGCCCGCCGTTTCGAGCGCCTCGTGGCGGAGGGTCGGCGCCGGTTGGGAGAGCGTCCGCTGGAGGCGGCCCAGCAACTCGGCGAAGCCCTCGCCCTTTGGCGCGGGCCCGCCCTCCCGGAGCTCGCCGACACCGACACAGGAAGGGCGGAGGCGGCCCGCCTCGAAGAGCTGCGGCTCGCCGCCGAAGAAGACCGTGTCGACGCCCTCTTGGCCGCCGGATACCACGCCGACGTCGTCGGCGAGATCGACGCGCTGGTGCAAGCCGAGCCGCTGCGGGAGCGGAGGTGGCGCCAGTTGATGCTGGCCTTGTACCGCTCCGGGCGTCAGGTCGAGGCGTTGCGCACGTACCAGAAGGCACGCCGGGTGCTCGGGGAGGAGCTGGGCCTGGAACCGTCTCCTGAGCTCCGCCGCCTCGAGTCCGCCATCTTGGCCCACGACCCCTCGCTGGGCTCGCCGCCCGTCCGCTCCGTGCCGGTCGACGGGGTGCGGCACAACCTCCCGGCCCGGGCCACCACCTTCGTGGGGCGCCGGCGGGAGCGACGGGACGTGGGCAAGCTCCTCGACGAGCACCGCCTGCTCACCCTCATCGGTCCCGGCGGGGTGGGCAAGACCAGCCTCGCCATCGAAGTGGCCGCCGAGCGGGTCGACGAACATCCCGGCGGCGTGTGGCTCGTCGAGCTGGGCGCGGTGGCCGAGGGTTCCGGGGTCATGTCGGCGGTGGCGGCTGCCCTCGGGGTGCGTGAGCGAGGAGGGATCGGCGCCGACGGCCGCCCGCTGGGCGATCTGGTGGTGGAACGTGTGGCCGCCACCGAGCCGCTCCTGGTTCTCGACAGCTGCGAGCACGTGGTCGAGGCGTGCGCCGCCCTGGCCTCCAGGCTGCTGGCGACGGCACCCGGCGTACGCATCCTCGCCACCAGCCGGGAGCCGCTCAATGTGGCCGGAGAGGGGCAGTACGCGGTCCCCCCGCTGGCGCTCCCCGAGAACGCGGCGCCGGTCGAGGAGTTGGCCGGCTCCGACGCCGTGCGACTCTTCGTCGAGCGAGCTGCCGCCGTCCGGCCCGGGTTCTCGCTCGACGCCGCCGGCGCGAGCGCGGTCGCCCACGTCTGCCGCCGCCTCGACGGGCTGCCACTGGCCATCGAGCTCGCCGCCGCGCGCATCCGCGCCTTGTCCGTCGG
>DATACM010000452.1:0-3895 GCA_036259055.1 Acidimicrobiales bacterium
GGCCCCCGCCGCTCGGAGGAGGGCGGGGTTGGGGCCCCGTCCGGGGCGGCGAAGCCGCCAGCGACAGGTGGTGCTAGCACCACCATCGCAGACGCATGCCAGCCCTCTTGGAACCGGCGGCGGGATCTGGCTGGATGGAACCATGAGCGACCTGGTCATCCGTGCGCCCATCGCCCGCTTCCTGGCCCCCCCGAGGAAGGCGGCGGCGACCGTCGAGCCCACCTCGACGACCGAGGCGGCGCCGGTGGCCGAGTGGGCGGGGGCGGCGCGCCCCTGGCACCTTCCCGAGCACGACGACGACCTCGACACCAGGTCCGCTCTCGGCCGGGTCTCGGCGTGGTTCATGCCTCCCGGATGAGCTTCGGGGCGACCGCCCCACCCCCGGCTCGTCGCTGGCAATCGGTATCATCGAGTGCCAGCGATGCTCGACGAACGTAAGGCCGCCATCCTCCGAGCCGTCGTCAAGGAGTACATCGAGACCGCGCAGCCGGTGGCCTCGGGCCATGTGGCGCGCGCCGGCCAGCTGGCCGTGTCGCCGGCCACGGTCCGCAACGAGATGGCGGTGCTCGAGCGCGAGGGCTACCTCGTGCACCCCCACACCAGCGCCGGGCGCATCCCCACCGACAAGGGCTACCGCTTCTACGTCGACCACCTGCGCACACCGCCCGGTCCTCTCGCCCCCGCCCAGAAGCGCCGGGTGGAGGAGCACTTCGCCCGGGCCCACGGCGAGCTCGAGCGTCTGCTCCACGACACCGGCCGCCTCCTCTCCGACCTCACCGACTGCGCCGCGATGGTGACCGCCCCCGGTCACGTGGCCGCCACCCTCCGCTCGGTGCAGCTGGTCGCACTGGGCCCCCGGGTCGTGCTGGCGGTGGCCGTGCTGTCCGACGGCGCGGTGGTGAAGGAGACCCTCGAGCTCGATCTCGAGGTCACCGACGCCCGCGTGGCGGCGGCCTCCGCCCACCTGGCCGCCCACCTCACCGGTTCACCGCTGGCCAATCACAGCGACGTCCCGTCGACGGGCGATGACGTCACCGACGGGATGGTCGCCCAGGCTCGCCGCGCCCTCGCCGACGCCGCCCACACCGAGCCCGAGCAGGTCTACATCGGAGGGGCGTCGCGGATGGCCTCGACGTTCGAGGCGATCCACACCGTGCGCGAGGTGCTGTCCATCCTCGAGCAGCAGTACGTCGTCGTCAGCCTCCTGCAAGACGCCCTGCGCCACGACAAGCTCGTGTCCATCGGCGCCGAGCACGGCGTGGAGCCCCTCGCCGAGTGCTCGGTCGTGGTGGCGCCCTACGAGACCGGGACCTCGCCCGCCACCGTCGGCGTGCTCGGTCCGACCCGCATGAACTACCCCCAGGCCATGGCGGCGGTGGCCGTGGTCAGCGAGCGCCTCAGCCAGCGCCTGCAGGAGGGCTGAGTGCCCGACGACTTCTACGCGCTGCTGGGCGTGCCCCGGAGCGCCAGCGAGGACGAGATCAAGCGGGCCTACCGGAAGCTGGCGCGGGAGCTGCACCCCGACACCAACAACGACCCGGGCGCCGAGGAGCGCTTCAAGGCCGTCACCCTCGCCTACGAGACCCTGCGCGACCCCGAGCGGCGGCGCCGCTACGACATGTTCGGCCCCGAGGCCATCCGGGGCTCGGGCGCGGCGGGCACGAGCGGTGGCGGATTCGGCGGAGACGTGTTCGGGGGCGGGCTGGGCGACCTGTTCGAGACCTTCTTCGGGGGCGGCGGGTTCGGCGGCGGCGGGTTCGGCGGCGGCAGCCGCCGGCCGGCAGGGCCCCCGCGCGGCCCCGACATGGAGACCGCCGTCGACCTCGACTTCGCCGAGGCCGTCTTCGGCACCCGGGCCACCGTGAAGCTGCGCCTGCCCGTCGTCTGCTCCACCTGCTCGGGCTCGGGCGCCCGTCCGGGCACCTCGCCCGACACGTGCCAGATGTGCAACGGCACCGGCGAGGTGCGCCAGGTGCGCCAGTCGATCCTGGGCCAGATGGTCACGTCGGGGCCGTGCCGGCGCTGCGGCGGCCTGGGCCAGGAGATCCGCGAGCCGTGCCCCGACTGCCGGGGCGAGGGCCGCCGCACCGAGGAGCGCTCGTTCACCGTCGAGGTCCCCGCCGGGGTCGACAACGGCAGCACGCTGCGCTCGCCCGGATGGGGCGGGGCCGGCCCCCGAGGCGGGCCCAACGGCGACCTGTACGTGCACCTGCGGGTGCGCCCCGACCCCCGCTTCGTCCGCCAGGGCCACGACCTCGTGCACGTCCTGCACCTGCCCGCCACCCAGGCGGCCCTGGGTGCCGAGCTGCGCTTCGAGACCCTCGACGGCACCGAGGACCTGGTGGTGCCCAGGGGCACCCAGACCGGGCGGGTCTTCCGCCTCAAGGGTCGGGGCGTGCCCCACGTGGACGGTCGGGGCCGCGGCGACCTGCTCGTGCAGGTAGTGGTCGACACGCCCGCCGACCTGTCCGCCGAGCAGGAGGAGCTGCTGCGGCGGCTGGCGGCGACTCGGGGCGAGGAGGTGTCGCCGCCCGAGACGGGGCTCCGGGCGCGCATCCGGTCGGCGTTCAAGTAGGCGGTCCCCCCACGCCCCCGGGCCGGGCCGCGGCCCACGTCTTCGTGGCCGACCTCGACCGTCCCTCGCTGTCCGCCGACGACCGCCACCACCTCGAGCGGGTCCTCCGCTTGGCCCCCGACGAGGAGATCACCGTCTCCGACGGTGAGGGGGGTTGGCGGCCGTGCCGCTTCGGGCCGGAGCTGTCGCCGGTCGGCGACGTCGTACGTGATCCGCGGCCGTCGCCGCCGGTCGAGGTGGCCTTCGCCCTGGTGAAGGGCGAGCGGCCCGAGTGGGTGGTGCAGAAGCTCACCGAGCTGGGCGCCGACCGCATCGTGCCCTTCGCCGCCGCCCGCTCGGTCGTGCGCTGGGACGCCGCCCGGGCGGCCCGCCAGGTCGAGCGGCTCGGTCGGGTGGCGCGCGAGGCGGCGGGCCAGTGCCGGCGGACGTGGCTGCCGTTGGTGGAGGAGGTGGCCACGTTCGCCGACGTGGCCGGCCGCCCGGGGGCGGTGCTGGCCGAGCGGCACGGGGACCCGCCCTGGCTGCCCGCCGGGCCGGTGCTGGTCGGCCCCGAAGGCGGCTGGAGCGAGGAGGAGCTGGACGGGGGCCTGCCCCGCATGGCCCTCGGGCCCCACGTGCTGCGGGCGGAGACGGCGGCGGTGGCGGTGGGCGCCCTGCTGACGGCCCTCCGGGCGGGGCTGGTGGCGCCGGGCAGGTGACCGCGAGGCGCGGTCTGGCGTACACTGTCCGCGCTGTTCCTCCTCCGGACGCAGAAAGGGGGCAACGGAGGTGAGCGAGCAGTCCGGGAACCTCACGCGGGCGTACGCCCACCAGGTCGGACAACGTCTGCGCGCCATCCGCCGCCAGAAGGGCCTGTCGCTGCAAGAGGTCGAGGCCCGCTCCGACCAGGAGTTCAAGGCGTCGGTGCTGGGGGCCTACGAGCGCGGTGAGCGGGTCATCTCGGTGTCGCGCCTGCAGCGCCTGGCCGGGCTCTACAACGTGCCCGTCGACCAGCTCCTGCCCCCGCCGGGCGACGTGGGCGCGGCCGCCGACGTGGCCACCGTCGAGGCGGTCGGGTCGCGGTCGGGGCCCCACGAGAAGGTGACGTTCGACCTGGCCCGCTTCGAGCAGGTGGCCGAGCCCGAGCTGGAGATGCTCAACCGCTACCTCAAGGCGATCATGGTCCAGCGCCAGGACTTCAACGGCCGGGTGCTCACCATCCGCCACGACGACATCCAGGCCGTGGCCGGCCTCCTCGGCATCGACCCCCCCGAGCTCCTCGCCCGCCTCGACGCCCACCAGCTGCGGGTGTCGAACCGGGCCGTCCTGGCCGAGGCCTGA
>DATACM010000453.1:0-5737 GCA_036259055.1 Acidimicrobiales bacterium
CGTCGGAGAACCGGCCTCCCCGACGACGAAGAGGGCGTGAGCGAGCCGGTGGCGGACGTCGGAGACGCCCGGGCGGCGGTGCTCGAGCTCTACGACGCCGCCCTGCCTCACGTCTACGGCTACCTGCTGTCCCGCTGCGGCCGCCCTTCCCTTGCCGAGGAGCTGACCGCCGAGACGTTCCTGGCCGCCGTCGACGCCGCTCGACGAGACGACCCACCCGTGCTCAGCGTTCCCTGGGTGCTCGGCGTCGCCCGCCACAAGCTCGTCGACCACTGGCGCCGCCAGGCGCGGGACGATCGGAACCTGCGCGCCCTCGCCGGGGACGCCCCGCCGGCGGAGGACCCGTGGGACGTGCGCCTCGACGTCGCCCGGGCCCGCCAGACCCTGGAGCGCCTCGGCCCGCAGCACCGGGCCGCCCTCACCCTCCGCTACCTCGACGACCTCCCGGTGGCCCAGGTCGCCGAGCTGCTCGAGCGCACCCTGCACGCCACCGAAGCGCTCCTGGTGCGCGCCCGCGCCGCCTTCCGGCGGGCCTACGGCGAGGAGTCGTGCGATGGCTGACCCGTTCGAGGCCCTGCGGGCACCGGTCGTCCCGACCGATCCCGAGCCCACGTTCGCCGCCCGGCTCCGCGCCCGCATCGAGCAGGCGCTCGACGAGCCCGGCCCGGCGCCGCCTTCCCCGGCCCCCGCCGTCGTCCCCTACCTCGCGGTGGCGGGCGCCGAAGGGGCCCTCGACTGGTACGTCGAGGCGCTCGGCGCCCGCCTACGGAGCGATCCCGTCGTCATGCCCGACGGGCGCATCGGCCATGCCGAGCTGGAGCTCGAGGGGGGCGTCCTGATGCTCGCCGACGAGCACCCCGAGATCGGGGTCGTCGCTCCCCGGGCCGGGCAGGGCGCCACCGTCACCCTTCACCTGTCCGTCGCCGACGTGGACCGGGCGACGGCGCGCGCCGTGGACGCCGGCGCCACGCTCGAGCGCCCGCCCGCCGACCACCCCTACGGGCGCAACGCCGTGGTGCGGGACCCCTTTGGCCACAGGTGGCTCCTCGCATCCGCCCCGGCCACCACCGCCGCCGAGGCGGGCGCCGGGGCCCGCCCCGGCGACATCGCCTACGTCTCCCTGTGGGTGCCCGACGTCGAGCGGGCGGCGGCCTTCTTCTCCACAGTGCTGGCATGGACCTACGCACCCGCCTCAGGGGGGCAGGGCAGGCAGGTGGTGGGCCGGACGCCGGCGCACGGGCTCTGGGGCGGGCAGCCCCGCAGCACGCTGTTCCTGTGCTTCGCGGTGCACGACCTCGATGCCGCGGTGATGCGGGCCCGCGACGCCGGTGGCGAGGCGGGGGCGCCCCGGGTGGAGCCGTACGGCCGGGTGGCGGACTGCGCCGACGACCAGGGGCTGCCCTTCGCCTTGGTGGAGGTGACCGGTGGCCCGGGGGGCGGGCACCGGCCCGTCCCCGCCACCGGCCACGGGGACCTCGCCTACGTCACCATCGAGGTGGTGGACTCGGCGCGCGCCCGGTCCTTCTTCGGGTCGGTCCTCGGCTGGCGCTTCAGCCCCGGGCAGGCCGAGGACGGCTGGGCGGTCGAGGGCGTGGTGCCGATGACGGGCATGGCCGGCGGGCACGACCGGCCCACCGTCGTTCCCATGTACCGGGTCGACGACATCGCCGACGCCGTCGAGCGGGTCCGTGCCTCCGGCGGCCGCGCGAGCGACCCCGAGCGCCAGCCGTACGGTCTCACCTCGACGTGCACGGACGACCAGGGAACCCGCTTCTACCTCGGCCAACTATGATCAATACGCGGATAGTGGTCGGGAGGCTCGGGACATGGCTGAAGAAGCGCAGTGCACGGCGATCGTCGCCTACGAGGTCACGGCTGAGGACCGCGAGAAGTTCTTGAACGCCTGGAAGAAAGCGGACGACTACCTCAGGCAGCAGCCGGGCTACATAAGCAGCTCACTGCACGAAGCGGCGTCGGCGAACCCCGACTTCCGCTTCGTGAACGTCGGCTGCTGGGCGAGCGCGGACGACTTCCGCAACGCGACACAGAGCATCGGCTTCCGTGAGGCGTCGGGCTCGCTCGAGGCCTACCCCATCCACGCCGCCGCCTACGAGGTCGTCGAGATCTGACGCTCGTCGTTCAAGTCGTCGAGGACCTCCGGCAGGCGCCGGAGGGCGTCGAGGGTGCGCTCTAGCTCGCGCCGACCGAGCGCGGTCCCCAGGCGCTCAGCCATCGCCGCGTGGCCGGGGTGGATGCGACCGACGGCGGCGTAGGCCTCGTCGGTCGGACTCAGGAGCTTGGCCCGCTGGTGAGCGGGGTTGGGCACGATGAGTTCGGGGCGCCGCCGTCGTCGTGTTCAGTGCGACTCGCGATCCCGGAAAGGACGGACATCATGGGAACGATCACCCCCTGTCTGTGGTTCGACACCGAGGCCGAGGAGGCAGCCGCCTTCTACACCTCCGTGTTCCCCAACTCCCGCGTCCTCCACGTCGCCCGGTACGGCAAGGCCGGCCCGCGGCCGGAGGGGATGGTGATGACGGTCAACTTCGAGCTGGACGGCCAGGAGTTCGTGGCCCTGAACGGCGGTCCCGAGTTCACCTTCAACGAGGCCGTCTCCTTCCAGGTCGCCTGCCAGACCCAGGACGACGTCGACCGCTACTGGGCCCGGCTCACCGAAGGCGGTGAGGAGGGCCCCTGCGGTTGGCTGAAGGACAGGTACGGCGTGTCCTGGCAGATCATCCCCAACCGCCTGCTGGAGCTGGTCGAGGACCCGGACGCCGACAGGGCCCAGCGGGCCATGACCGCCATGCTCGGCATGAAGAAGATCGACGTCGCCGCCCTCGAGCAGGCGGCGGCGGGCTGACGGCTCGCTACTGCTTGTAGCCCTCGACCACCGACTCGGGGCGGACGGCGGCCTGGTCAGGGTCCTGCCCGCTGGCCCGGCGGGCCCGGCGCTGGCGGAGGAGGTCCCAGCACTGGTCGAGGGCCACCTCGACGTCGCGCAGCCGCGCTTCCTCCTCGGCCGTCAGCTCCTGACCGACGTGGCTCGACTCCAGCCGGTGCTCCTCGTCGACCAGCTGCTTGATGCGCTCGAGGACCTCTGCGTCTCTCATCCGAAGACCTCCTCCCGTCGCTCCGGCCATCCTCGCGCGGTGCCCCCCCGGGCTAGGAAGCGGTAGGGCCCTCTGCTACCGGCGGAGGGCGGCGAGGTGCTCGTCGAGCCCGTCGGCGAGCCGGGTGAGGAGCTCTGCCTCCTGTCGGCCGGCGATCCGCCCGGCCTGCCGCCGAACGTCGGCCGACAGTGCCTCCAGGTCGGCGTGGAGCAGCTCGAGCATGACCAAGTGGTCGCCGCCCGCTCGGGCGGCGAGGTTGGCAGGGTGGCGGCCCGAAGGGCTGACGAGGAACGGCGAACGTCCGTCGATGCGCGCCTCGGCGGCGGCGACGTCGCTCACCTGCTCGACCAGGAAGGCCTGCAGGGCCTCGAGGGTCCGGTGCTGCTCGACGTCGGAGGTCACCCAGACCGCCTGCTTGATCTCCTGAACGGCGTCGATCAGCTCGTCGAGGGCGACCACCAAGGCTCGGTCGACCGCAGCTTCGTCGACCGGGCCGGCGTCGACCGCCCCGGGCACGGGTTCCTGGCTGTCGTCAGGGGTCACCTCGGCCTCCTCCAATACCCTGGCGGCTCCCCCAAGGCCATCATGCCTCCGCTCGGGCCGAGATTGATCGCGCACCGAGGGCACCAACGTCCGCTCGCTGCTGCGGGGCCCGCCGGCACCGCCCACTATCCTCGGGAGGCACCCATGACTGCGCCGTCGGACGACGCTCGCCCCGGGCGCATGGCACGCGAGGGCGACCAGGGCAGGAGCGACCGCCGCCCGTGGCGAGTGGAAGGCGAACGCCCCGAGCCGTCGCCGCCGGGGGCCGTCGCCTCCGGGCGACGCCGCCGACCGGGGTTCTGGGCGGTGGTGGCGGCCATGTTCGTCGTGAACTGGTTCCTGTCCGCCTGGCTGCTGGCCGAGCCGCCCCGGACAGAGGTCCCCTACACGTTCTTCCGCGACCAGGTGGAAGCGGGCAAGGTGGCCGAGATCACCTCGACCGAGGACGCCATCGAAGGCCGCTTCCGCGAGGAGGTGAAGTACCCGCCCGGCAAGGAAGGCGAGAACGTCGCCCGCTTCAGCACTCACCGGCCGAGCTTCGCCGAGGACGATCTGTTCCAGCTCCTCGACAGCAAGGGGGTGGAGGTCAACGCCCGGCCGACGCCCGGGCCCTCGCTGCTCGAGCGCCTGCTGCTCGGTTTCGGGCCGACCCTGCTCCTCGTGGGCCTCTTCGTGCTCATGGCCCGCCGGGCGGGCGGAGCGATGGGGCTGGGTGCGTTCGGGGCGTCCCGGGCCCAGAAGTACGAGCCGGAGAAGGGCCGGCGCGTCCGCTTCGAGGACGTGGCCGGCATCGACGACGTCGAGCAGGAGGTCGCCGAGATCGTCGACTTCCTGCGCCATCCGGACCGTTACCGCCGGCTGGGGGCGACGGTGCCCAAGGGCGTCCTGCTCGCCGGCCCTCCGGGAACGGGAAAGACGCTGCTGGCCCGGGCGTTGGCGGGGGAGGCGAACGTTCCCTTCTACTCGGTGTCCGCCTCGGAGTTCATCGAGATGATCGTGGGGGTCGGTGCCAGCCGAGTACGAGACCTGTTCGAGCAGGCCAAGAAGGACGCCCCGTCGATCATCTTCATCGACGAGCTCGACGCCATCGGCCGCGCCCGCGGCGGCCCGACGACCGTCGGCGGCCACGACGAGCGCGAGCAGACCCTGAACCAGATCCTCACCGAGATGGACGGGTTCGACGGCACCGAGGGCGTGATCGTCCTGGGTGCCACCAACCGGCCTGAGGTGCTCGACCCCGCCCTGCTCCGGCCGGGGCGGTTCGACCGTCGGCTGACGATCACGCCCCCCGACCAGGAAGGGCGGCGCCAGATCCTCGCCGTCCACGTCCGCCACGTGCCGCTGGCCGACGACGTTGACCTCTCGGCGGTGGCGGCCATAACCCCGGGGATGGTCGGCGCCGACCTCAAGAACCTGATCAACGAAGCCGCCCTTCTCGCCGCGCGCCGCGGGCGCGAGCGGGTCCAGCTCTCCGACTTCAACGACGCGCTCGAGAAGATCGTGCTGGGCACCGCCCGGCGTGTCGTGCTGTCCGAGGAGGACCGCCGCCGCACCGCGTATCACGAGGCCGGCCACGCGCTGCTGGGGATGCTCACGCCCGGCGCCGACCCGGTCCGCAAGATCTCGATCATCCCGCGGGGTCACGCCCTCGGCGTCACCTTCCAGAGCCCCGACACCGACCGCTACGGGTACTCGGCCGGCTACCTGCTGGGGCGGATCGCCGGAGCCCTCGGCGGGCGCGCCGCCGAGCAGCTCGTCTACGGCGAGGTGACGACGGGTGCCGAGAGCGACCTCGAGCAGGCGACGCGCATCGCCCGGCAGATGGTCGGCCGCTGGGGCATGTCGTCGGCCGTGGGCCCGGTGTCCGTCCTGCCCGGGCGCAACGACCAGCCGGCGCTCGGCTACGACGGCAACGAGCCCGCCCCCGCGACCCGCGAGCTCGTCGACGCCGAGGTGCGCCGTCTCCTCGAGGAGGGGAACGAACGAGCCCGCCAGACGCTCGCCGCGAACCGGCACAGGCTCGACAACCTCGTCGAGGCGCTGCTCCGGGTGGAGACGCTCGACGCCGACGAGGCCTACCG
>DATACM010000454.1:0-2041 GCA_036259055.1 Acidimicrobiales bacterium
CCCGGCGCAGCAGGAAATCGACGAGCCCCAGACGCCTGGGGCCGGCGAGGTGCTCGTCCGGGTGCGGGCGTCGTCGGTCAACCCGCTAGACGGCGGCATAGCGTCCGGGATGCTCACCTCGATGCTTCCGCACGAGTACCCGATCACCCTCGGCCGCGACTTCGCCGGCGTCGTTGAGCAGGTAGGCGAGGGCGTCGACTCGGTCGCGGTCGGCGACGAGGTCTTCGGCGAGGTGCCGACCTTCGTCCCGCCGGTGCATAACGGCTCGTGGACCGAGCGCATCGTCGTCAGCGACCAGGTGCTCGCCAAGACGCCCGAGGGCGTCGACACGGCCCAGGCCGGTGCCGCCGCGCTGGTCACGCTGACCGCGCTGGCCACCGTCGACGCGCTGGAGCTTCGGGCCGGGCAGACGGTGCTCGTTGTCGGCGCCACCGGCGGCGTCGGTTCGATCGTCGTGCAGCTGGCGAAGGCCGCCGGCGCGACCGTCATCGCCCCGGCGTTGCCCGAGGACGAGGAGTTCCTGGGAGGCCTCGGGGTCGATGAGGTTCTGCCTCGCGAGGGCGACCTCGTCGCCGCCGTGCGCGAGCGCTACCCCGACGGGGTCAACGCCTTGGTCGATCTCGTGACGTCGTACCAGCCCACGCCCTACGACGGTGTGCTGGCTGAGGGGGGCCGTGTTGCCTCCCCGACCAACGCTGCCGGCGAAGGCCCCGGCCGCACCGACGTCATGCACGCCGCGATCCTCAACCCCGAGGGTCTCCGGCGCGTCGCCGGCCTGCTGGCTGACGGCACGGTAAAGGTGCCGATCCAGCGGACCTACGACGTCGCGCAGGGCGCCGAGGCGCTCGGTGATCTCGGCAGCGGCCACACCCAGGGCAAGCTCGCCATCCGGGTGCAGTCATGAGCGCCCGGACCAACGTTGGTTCCGCCCCGGCTTCGGCCGGGGTGAGCCGGCACGGATTGCTTCGCGCCGCCGCCATCACTGCCGGAGTCGCGCTGGTGGTCAATCTCGTGATCCTCGCGATCGCAACTGCGCTCAGCGACGTGCCGGAACGGTTCACGCCGCTCCAGCCCGGCTCGGTTGCCTTCATGACGATCCTCGGCGTCGCGCTGGCGGCCGGCTTGTTCGCGCTCGTGCGCTCCCGAGCGGCCAACCCGACGGCGACGTTCCGGAAGATCGTGCCGGCCGCGCTGCTCGTCTCGTTGATCCCTGACGTGCTGATCTGGACCGGCGACGCCTACGAGGGTGCCGCCCAGGCCGAAACCGTGCTTCCCCTCATGGCCATGCACGTCGCGACCGCAATCGTCGTCGCGGCGCTGCTGCCCACCAACTCCGAGGAGAACTCATCGCGGTGATGCGGTTCGGCCCGGAGGCCTTCTAACCAGAGAGGACGTCGTCGCCGACCCCGGCGGCGGCGTCCCAACCAACCGAAAGGACCGACCATGCAGGTCAACGGCATCACCTGGCACGCCACCGTCGTGGAGGCCGACACATTCGACTCCATGCGCACTCTGGCCACCGAGACGATGGGGCTAAGTCCCATGATGGAGTTCCCGGGAGTCGCGGTCTTCGGCCTCCCGGACGGCACGCTCTACGAGCTGTACACCAAGGGCACCGAGCCGCCGTTCGGATACAACGACGACGGGATCGCGTTCGGCTTCCGCGTCGACGACATCGAGGCTGCATCGAGCGAGCTCGAAGCGGGAGGCGCAGAGATCCTCAGCGAGGTCAACCGCGCGGAGATGGACGGCAAGCCGTACGCCTACCGCCACTTCCGCGCCCCCAACGGTCGCGTCTACGGCCTCAATCAGCTCGGGTAGTCGTCCCGGCAGCGCCCCGGGGTCGCGTAGTACCGCTTTGGTACCGACTGCTGCTTCCTAAGCAAGCAAGCGTGAAGGTGAGCGACGGGACTCGAACCCGCGACCGCCTGGACCACAACCAGGAGCTCTACCAGCTGAGCTACGCCCACCAGGCGGGGGTGAGTCTAGCCCGCGGGGCGTCGTGCACCGTGCGGACTAGACCACCGCATGTGTGGTCAAA
>DATACM010000455.1:0-3249 GCA_036259055.1 Acidimicrobiales bacterium
GGCACAGGCGATCGTGGAGCGACACGCCGGGCAGGTACCCGCCGACCTCGACGCGCTGCTGGCCCTCCCCGGCGTCGGCCCCTACACCGCCCGGGCGGTGCTCGTCTACGCCTTCGAGGCGGACCTCGGCCTGGTCGAGACGAACACTGCCCGGGTGCTGGCCCGGGCCGTCGCCGGGCGGCCGCTGTCCGTGCCCGAGGCGCAGGCGACCGCCGACGCGGCCGTGCCGAGGGGCTCGGGCTGGGCGTGGAACCAGGCGCTGGTCGACCTGGGCGCGACTGCCTGCACCAAGCGGGCGCCGGCGTGCGACCGCTGTCCGGTGTCGCGGGCGTGCGCCTGGGCGGCGGGAGGGGCCGGGCCCGACCCGGCGCAAGGCACCGCCGGCACGGGTGGCCGCCAGTCGCGGTTCGCCGGCTCGGACCGCCAGGGCCGGGGCCGGCTGGTCGCCGCCTTGCGCCGCGGGTCGGTCCCGGTGGCCGACGTGGGTGCCGCCTGCGGATGGCCGTCCGACGCCGATCGGGCCCGCCGGGTCGCCGCCACCCTCGTCGTCGACGGCCTGGCCCGCGAGGCCGACGGCGCCCTGCACCTGCCCTGAGCGCCCTCGATCTCGCTCAACTGCCCCTCTCCGAGGGGTGTTCCGCCGACGGCCCCTCAGACGCCCGAGATGAACGCCAGGGCGTCGGGGAAGGCGATCACCGCCAGGCCCAAAACGATGAAGAGGGCGCCGACGAGGCGGGTGAGCCCCACGGCGCGCGACCAGTGCTTGTCGAGAAGGAAGATCGCCGCGATCACCGCCATCCACGCGAGGTTCATCACCCCCACGACGAGCAGCACGACCATGAGCGCCCAACAGCAGCCCAGGCAGCGCCAGCCGTGGACCAGGCCGGTCCCGAAGGAGGCGGCGACGCCGGCGGTCGCATCGGTCCCGCCCGCCGCCGCCACCGGTCGGCGGCACGCCTCGAGGCAGTGCATCTTCCACGGCGTGAGCTGGAGGGCGCCGACGCCGACGAGCACGGCTCCGGCGACGGCCGGGAGCCAGCGGGAGTTGGCGGCGTCGACCGGGATCTCGAGGATGAGCCGGTAGGCGCCGAACGCCACGACGCCGGTCGCCGTCCACACGAGCAGGAAGCCGACGACGAAGGCCGCCGTGGAGACCGCCCGTCTGCGACCCTGTCCGGCCGCCCCCCGGTGGGCCAGGGCCACCGGCGCCACCGTCGGCGACATCATGGCGACCATCATCGCCGCCCACATGCCGAGGAAGGACGGGACGGCCATGGTCATCGCCATCTCGCCCACCTGCCCGAGCCCCATGACCATGCCCGACATCCCGTCCGCCTCCCGGACGGTGTAGGCCCATCCGGCCGCGGCGACGGCCAGGAGGGCGGCGATGACCCGCGCCCTCACCGGGGCCGAGAGCCGGGCGTACGCGGCGCGGGGCGTGTCAGGCCGCTCGGCTCGCTCTCGCCGGAGCTGGGTGTCCGTCATCCGATCCCCGCCTGGCCCATCGGTGTCGCGTCGTCGACCATAGCGGCTCCCATTGCCCCTCGAGGTCGCAGGGGTTCGGCGGTTCTCGGGCGTAACCTCGGTCGTTGGTGCTCAACGTCACCTTCTTCGGCGTGCGGGCGTCGGCGCGCCACGGGGGGGTCGCCAGCCGGTACGGCGTCCACGGCCGGTGCGTGGCGCTCGAGGTCCCCGACGGCGACGCCATCCTCATCGACCTGGGAACGGGCGCGGGCGCGTGGGCGGCCACCGTCGACCGCGACCGTCCGGTCCGGGCGCACGCTCTTCTGAGCCGTGCGCACCCCGACCACGTCGCCGGGGCCTCCCTGTTCGACGGCGAGATCCTCGGCCCGCCTCCCGGGCAGGGCCCGGACGGTACTCGCTGGACTGTCGTCGAAGACGAGGACCTGGCCTTGGGCGACGCCAAGGTCGCCGTCCGCCCGGTGCCCCAGCTCGAGCGGGTCAACGGCTACCGGGTGGAGTGGCAGGGGGTGGCGGTGGCGTACGTCCCCGTCGACCCCGTGTCCGAGCTCGCCGGCGGCGCCGACCTGCTGGTCCTCGACGCGTCCGGGCACGCGACCTTCGACGACGCCCTGCTGGCGGCCCGGCAGGGGGGCGCTCACCGGGTGGCCCTGGTCGGCCACCATCCCGACCGGGACGACGACGACCTCGACCGGGCGCTGGTCGAAGCCCGCCGTGCCGCCGCCGGTCTGGACCTCGACGAGGTGCTGGTCGCGTCCGAAGGGACCACCGTGTCGTTCGAGCGGGGAGGCGGCCGGTGATCGGTGGTCAAGCCCCCGAGGACCCGCTGGCGCCCGTCCCCGACGCCGACGCCGACGTCGCCCTGGACATCGGCAGCGCCCGGTTCCGCCAGGTGCTGGGCCACTTCGCCACCGGCGTCACCGTCGTGACGACCGCCGACGAAGGCGAGCCGGCCGGCCTGTCGGTCAACTCGTTCACGTCGGTGTCGCTCGAGCCTCCGCTGGTCGCGTTCTGCGTGGCCTCGGTGTCGAAGACATGGCCGCGCATCCGTGCCATGGGCGCGTTCTGCGTCAACATCCTCGCCGAGGACCAGGAGCACCTCTCCCGAGCCTTCGCCCGCCGCAGCACGGACAAGTTCCGGGGCGTCGGGTGGCGGCCGGCGGAGTCGGGCGCGCCGATCCTCGCCGGCGCGCTGGCGTGGCTCGACTGCTCGGTCGAAGCCGAGCACGGCGCCGGCGACCACGTGATCGTCGTCGGGCGGGTTCGCGACATGGGCGTAACGCACGAGGGCGGCCCCCTCGTCTTCTACCGTGGTGGTTATGGCCGCTTCGAGCCCTGAGCCGACGTCGGCGCCCGTGGCCGAGGTCGTCGAGTCCGACGCCATCGTCGGCGTCTACGTCGTCACGCCGACTCAGTTCGGCGACGCGCGCGGCCGCTTCGTCGAGACCTACCGGCGGTCGTGGTTCCCGCACGGACGGGAGATGGTCCAGGGCAACCGCTCCGACAAGGTGGCCGGAAGCCTCGTCGGCCTCCACTACCACCTCCACCAGGCCGATTACTGGTACGTCCCCCGAGGGCGGGCCCAGGTGGTGCTGCACGACCTGCGGGAGGGCTCGCCCACCGACGGCGCCACCGTCGAGCTCGAGATCGGGGACCGCAACGAGCAGGGCGTGTACATCCCGCCCGGGGTGGCCCACGGGTTCGCCGCCCTCACCGACCTGACCATCACCTACCTGGTCGACCAGTACTACAGCCCCGACGACGAGC
>DATACM010000456.1:0-1703 GCA_036259055.1 Acidimicrobiales bacterium
GCCCAGCGCGCCTCCGCGGCCGGCCGGCCGCGGCCAGCCGCCGCCGAGCGCACGGGCCTCGACCCCTCCGCCCGCCCGCACGCCCGACGCGCCGGCTCCGTCCCGTCCGACCACCTCGCCCCCGACGCCCCCACCCCGCCGACCGGCGGAGGCGGCCGACGAGGCGGAGGACTGGGAGGCCGACCTCGACGAGGAGCTGGAGGAGGCGCTGCGAGCCGAGGCTCCGCCCGCCCGGTGGGTGAGCATGGCCCATGTCCTGGGATCGGCGCTGATCGGCATCATCGCCCTCCAGGTGCTGTTCGCCATCGTGGAGGCGCTCAGCTACAGCGGCAACGAGCCGCAGGGCGTCCCCACCGACATCTTCCACCGCCTGGGGTATCCCTTCGGCAGCCTGGGGACGACGGCCCTCCTGTTCCTCGTCGTCGGCGTCGTCCTCCTGTCGCTGCCCGCCTACTTCGAGGAGGACACGACCCCGTCGCAGGACCGGCTCGCCCGCCTGGCCCTCGGGCTGGGGGCGGCCACGGCCGTCGTCCTCGCCCTGGGCAGCCTCCTGGCCGTCCGCGCCAACTTCCACGTCTACGCCGAGAACGACCGCTCGGTGCCGACCTACGTCGTCGTGCAGTACATCACCTTCCTCATCGGGAACCTGGGCACGGCGGTGGCGGCGGTGTACGCCGCCGTGCAGGCGGGCGGGCTGCGCGAGCGGCGGGGGTGAGGCGATCACCCTCGCTGTCATAGCTCGTTCCTAGCCTGGAGGGCATGGACGCCGGCCCCCCGACCGGGCACGCCACGGCAGTCGACGAGCCGACCGCCGCCCTCACGCCGGCCCAACGCCGGGTCGTCGTGGAGCTGATGGCCCAGGGCCGTCCCCGCCCCCGCTTCGCCGCGGACGTGGCCGACGGGCTGCGGCGCCAGCTGGAGGACGACCTCCTCCCTCTCCTCGGTCCCGCCACCACGCCCCCGAGCGGCGAGGCGCTGTGGGTCACCAAGAGCGCCCTCGGACAGGTCCACGCCTGCGAGGCCCACCACCGCGCCGAGAGCACCGAGACGTTCCGGTGGAACGCCCGCACCGCCCGCGGCACGGTCGCCCATCGCGCCCTCGAGCTGTCGGTGTCCACCCGCGGCCGGCTGCCGCCCCTCGACCTCGTCGACCGGGCCATCGCCAGCCTCGGCGCCGACGACCCCCGCGGCACGCTCCGGGCGTGGCTGTCCGACGCCTCCGAGCTCGACGTGGCCGACCTGCGCTCGGGAGCCAACGAGGTGGTGACCAAGTTCCTCGAGTGCTGGCCCCCCCTCAAGCCGGCCTGGACGCCCCGCACGGAGACGGCCATCGGCGCCTCCCTGTGCAGCGAGCAGGTGATGCTGTGGGGAAGGGTCGACCTGGTGCTCGGCCAGGCCCGGGGCGACGAGGCCCGGGCCCTGGTCGTCGACCTCAAGACCGGGCGCCCCTATCCCTCCCATCTCGACGACCTGCGCTACTACGCCCTCGTGCAGGCTCTTCGGGTGGGCGTGCCGCCCTTCCGGGTGGCGAGCTACTACCTCGACACCGCCAGCTTCCACGTCGAGGACGTCACGGCTGACACGCTGGCCCTCGCCGTCCGACGCACCGTCGACGGAGCGCGCAAGCTGGTGGAGCTGCGGGGCGGGCGGGCGCCCGCCATCACGCCGGGGCCCACGTGCTCGTGGTGCCGGCTGGCGACGTC
>DATACM010000457.1:0-5058 GCA_036259055.1 Acidimicrobiales bacterium
AGGCCGTCGCGGTCGGGGTCCTCGCCGACCGCCTCGAGGATCTCCCGGACGGCCTTCTCGATCCGGCCGCGGTCGACTCCCACGCCGGTCGTCAGGTCGTCGGCAGCGGCCGCACCCGTCGGGACCCGGCGCCGCCGGCGGGACGGCCGGCGCCCCGGGGCACGTCGGCGAAGATCTCCATCACCTCGGGCGTGTCGAGCGTCTCCTTGGCGATCAGGGCCTCGGCCAGGCGGTCGAGGGTCGGGCGATAGGTGACGAGCAGGTCGAGGGCCCGCTCGTGGGCCTCGTCGATGAGCCGCCGCACCTCGGCGTCGATGTGGGCGGCGACCTGGTCGGAGTAGTTGGGCTGGTGGGCGATGTCCCGCCCGAGGAAGACCTCGCCGTTGGGGTGGCCCAGCTGCTGGGGGCCCAGCTCCTCGCTCATGCCGTACTCGGTGACCATGGCCCGGGCAATCTGGGTGGCCTTCTCGATGTCGTTCTGGGCGCCGGTGGTGGGGTCCTGGAAGATGAGCTCCTCGGCCGAGCGGCCGCCCAGCAGCATGGCCAGCTGGTCGCGGAGCTGCGAGCGGCTCACCAGGTACTTGTCCTCGGTGGGAAGGGCGAGCGTCCAGCCCAGGGCCCGCCCCCGGGCGATGATCGACACCTTGTGGATCGGGTCGGCGTGGGGGAGGGCGTGGCCCACCAGCGCGTGGCCGCCCTCGTGGTAGGCGATGACCCGCTTCTCCTCGTCGGAGATCAGCCGCGACTTGCGCTCGGGGCCGGCGATGACGCGGTCGATCGCCTCCTCCAGCTGAGGCATGCCGATCTCCTTGAACCCCCGGCGGGCGGACAGGAGGGCGGCCTCGTTCATCAGGTTGGCCAGGTCGGCGCCGGTGAACCCGGGGGTGCGGCGGGCCAGCACGTCGACGTCGACGCCCTTGGCCAGGGGCTTGCCCTTGGCGTGGACGTTGAGGATCGCCCGCCGCCCCTCGAGGTCCGGGCGGTCGACGACGATCTGGCGGTCGAAGCGGCCGGGACGGAGAAGGGCGGGGTCGAGGATGTCGGGCCGGTTGGTGGCGGCGATGAGGATCACCCCGCTGGAGGTGTCGAAGCCGTCCATCTCGACCAGCAGCTGGTTCAACGTCTGCTCGCGCTCGTCGTGCCCCCCGCCCAGACCGGCGCCTCGGTGGCGGCCGACCGCGTCGATCTCGTCGACGAACACGATGGCGGGAGCGCTCGCCTTGGCCTGCACGAACAGGTCGCGCACCCGGCTGGCCCCGACGCCCACGAACATCTCCACGAAGTCCGAGCCCGAGATGGAGAAGAACGGCACGCCCGCTTCGCCCGCCACCGCCCGGGCGAGCAGCGTCTTGCCCGTCCCCGGCGGGCCGAAGAGCAGCACCCCCTTGGGGATCTTGGCCCCCATGGCCTGGAACTTGGCCGGCGCCTCGAGGAACTCCTTGATCTCCTGGAGCTCCTCGACCGCCTCGTCCGCCCCGGCCACGTCGGCGAAGGTGACCTTGGGCTGGTCCTTGGAGACGGTGCGGGGCTTGGCCTTGCCGAACTGCATGACCCGGCTGCCGCCGCCCTGCATGGTGTTCATGACGAACAGGAAGGCACCGACGAGCAGGACGAAGGGGAGGAACGTCTGCACGAGGGTCCACCAGAGGGGGTCGTCCTGGTGGTCGACCTTGCGCTCGACGCCGGCGGCACGGAGCTGCTCGGCGATCTTGGGCTCGTCGTTGCGGACGTAGTTGACCTTGTACGTCTTGCCGTCGGCGAGCTTGCCCGAGATGGTGCCGGAGCGGTCGTTCACCGTCGCCGTGCGCACCTGGCGCTCGGCCAGCCGCCGCTCGAACTGATCGAGGCGGAGCTTCTGCGGCTCGCCTCCGCTCCTGAAGAAGCCGCTGACGAGGAAGACGGCGGCGAGGGCGACGAGGATGTAGACGGCGGGTCGGCGCAGTAGCTGTTTCACGGGGTTCCTCGGGGTCGCGCCTCAGGGTACCGGTCCGGCGGGCACCAAAGCCCATCCGCCGGTCAGGTCGCCGACGGCGGGCCGCCCGCGTAGACGCAGACGTAGGGCAGGTTGCGGTACCGCTCGGCGACGTCCAGCCCGTAGCCGATCACGAAGTCCGGAGGGATGCGGAAGCCGACGTAGCGGAGGTCGGGGTCGTCCGTCTGCTGACCTTGGCGGAGGAGCAGGGCGCAGACCTCGAGGGAGGCGGGGCGACGGGCCTGGAGGTTCTTCCGCAGGTAGGACAGGGTGAGCCCACTGTGGACGATGTCCTCGACGAGGATCACGTCCCGCCCGGTGAGGTCGAGGTCCAGGTCCTTCACGATGCGGACGACACCGCTCGTCTTGGTGGCGCTCCCGTACGACGACACCGCCATGAAGTCGAACTCCACCGGCAGGTCGATGGCCCGGGCCAGATCGCTCATGAACACGAAGGCGCCCTTGAGCACCCCGACCAGGAGGGGCGCCCGCCCGGCGTAGTCGGCGGTGATCTGGCGGCCCAGGGCGGCGACGCGCTCCCCGAGCTCGGCCTGGCTGACGACGACCGGCCCGATGTTGGGATCGGCGGGCCCCGGCGCTGCCTGCTCGCGAACGGCCACGGCTCCCGACGCTAGCGCCGGGCGGACGAACAGCACCCCGACGGTCAAGCAGCTTCCCCGGCGGCCGCTCTTGCCGCCGGAGGCGGCCGCCCCGGCTGCCGGCACGGACGGGACGGCGGAGGGCGATCTCCGCCGGTCGCCCGGAGCACCTCATAACTCGCCAAGCTCCGCTTGCGAGGCGAAGAGCTAGTTCTGCTCGATGCCGAGTCGCCCCCCGCTCCGGGTGACGCGCCGGCCGTCGTCTACCTCGGTGGCACGAGACCGCCCCCGCGCCACGTCGAGAACCCGCTCGACCGCAGCCGACGAGGGCGGGTGGTCCCGACCTGCGGTGAGCCACCGGCGCACGGCCCGGCGGGCGAGAGGAGGGGGAGCGGCGGCGAGGGAGCGGGCGTCTGCCGGGTCGAGGGCGGCGGCCAGCTCGTCGAGGAGGCGCGCCTCCTCCCCGAGGAGACGGGCCTGGCGGGCGAGGACGGCGGCGACGTCCCGCTCGGCGATGGCGTCGAGGAGCGGCATCACCTCGGCTCGAATCCGGTTCCGGCGGAAGGCGGGGTCGGCGTTGGACGGGTCCTCCACCGGGGTGAGGCCCCAGCCGGCGACCAGGGCCCGGGTCTCGGCCCGCCGCAGGGCCAGCAGGGGGTGCCCCGGCGTGGCCATGCCGGCGAGCCCGTCGAGGCCGGCGCCCCGCAGGAGGTTGAGCAGGACCGTCTCCGCCTGGTCGTCGGCGGTGTGGCCGGTGAGCACGTCGGCAGGGAGGACGGCGTAGCGGGCGGCCCGGGCCCGCGCCTCGAGGTTCGGCCCCGCCTCGACCGGCGCCCGCACGGCCCGGAAGGCCGCTCCCAGCCGGTCGGCCGCCGCTCGCACCACGTCGGCCTCGGCCGCCGAGCCGGGACGCAGGCCGTGGTCGACGTGCACCGCCGTCGCCCGGCAGCCGGCGGCGACGGCGAGGACGAGGAGGGCGAGGGAGTCGGCGCCACCGGAGACGGCGCAGGTGACGGCCGTGCCGGGCGCAGGGAAGGTGGTCCGGGCCAGGAGCTCGGCGGTGAGCCGAGCCGCCGGCCCGTCGCTCAGCTGGCCGCTGCTCGGGCCTGCGACACCCGCGCCAGCCACAGATCGGGTTCCTTGATCTCGGGGAGGCTGGGGATCCACTCGGGGCCCCGCCACAGGAGGTCGACCGATGCGACGTCGGAGGCCTCGACCGCGGCGAGGAACTCCTCGCCCTGCTGGTACTGGCGGAGCTTGGCCTCCACACCCACCAGCTTCTGCAGCAGGCGGGCGGCGCCGGTGGCCTGCCGGCGCTGGTGGAGCACCTGGCGGAAGCGCTCGGCGCTGGGGATGCGCCCGACGGCGGCCCGGTCCATGACCAGGTCGCCGTGGCCCTCGAGCAGGCTCATCAGGCCCTGCACCCGCTGGAGGACGGCGTGCTGCTCGGGGCTGGCCAGGAGCGTGACCAGCCCGCCCTCGTCAAGGGGGTTCTGGCCCGCCCGGGCCGCCTCCACCGCCCGGCGCAGGGCGGCGACGAAGCGCTTGGGGTCGGGGTCGAAGGCGGAAAGCGTCGCGTCCACGAGGGACAGGAAGTGCGGCCTCATCCAGGGGACGCCGGTGAACTGGGCCCGGTGGGTGACCTCGTGGAGAGCGAGCCAGAGGCGGAACTCCCGAGGGGGAAAGGCGAAGCGCTTCTCGAGGGCCAGGATGTTGGGGCCCACGTAGTAGACGATGTCCTGGTCCTCGACGTCCTCGGTCTCGATGACCAGGAGGTCGTACTGGCCGAGCACCCGAGTCGACATCCAGCCCAGGAGCGCCCCGACCTCGGCCCCGGCGACCGAGCGGCCCGCCCCCGCCATGGGCCCGTTTCCCAACCGGCTCCCGAGCCTCTCGGTGAGCGGGCGCAGCAGGCGGCGGAACGAGGCCAGGTTGGCTCGGATCCACCCCGGCCGGTCGGTGACCCGGACGCGGGCCGGTCCGGACAGCGACCGCAGGCCGGTCTCGGCGGCCACCAGCTCCTCGGCCTCGGCGGTGAACTCGTCGAAGTCGGGGACGAGCGAGGCGTAGTGGTAGGAGTCGGCGAGGGGCTCCCGCCGAGCGACCCGGACGGCCACCCGCTCGGCGACGTCCCAGGCGACCGGGTCGGGAGAGGGTCGGCGGTCCTCGCTCACGTCGCCGCTACTGCTTGGGGTAGCGGGCAGAGACGACCTTGACGAGGTACCCGACGAACCAGCCGAGGATGGCGAGCACCGTCAGGAGCGTGACCGCCGGCGCCAGCCAGTACGTCCAGGGCTTGCCAAAGGCGAGAACGAGGTCCACGAGGGAAGCCTAGGCGGAGCGAGCCAGCTACCTCGCACCAGGGGTTCCCTGCGGGCGGCCGCTGGACGCCGCCGGAGGCGGCCTCCAACGGCTGCCCGCACGAGGAGAGAAGCCAGCGCGGAGGGAGGCCGGCTCGGCCGGCCGACCGGAGCACGATAGAACTCG
>DATACM010000458.1:0-4038 GCA_036259055.1 Acidimicrobiales bacterium
GCGTCGATCCCGAAGAAGGTCACCGCCACCAGGGCGGCGACCAAGAGGATGCGCTTCACCTCAGCCCAGAGGCCGCCCGGTGGGCCCGGCGAGGAGGTCGAGGGGGTCGGGGTCGGCCTCGGTGAGGCCCCGCTCGGGCCAGCCCAGCGGAACCAGGCGAGCCGCCAGCCCGCGTTCGAGCACCGGCTCGGCGGTGGCCCGGGCGATGCGCTCGACCAGCCAGGCCAGCGCCGACGCGATCACCCCCGCGCCCATCAGCACCGGCACGAAGACGCCCATCCCCTGGTTCTCGCCGCGGAGCCACGAGAAGTGGTCGCGGGCGAGGGGAGCGGTCTCCTGGATGCGCTCCAGCACGTCGTCCTGGGACTCCTGGGAGATCGACGGCGGGGACAGGACGGCCCGGGCGGTGCCGGGGCGCTCCAGCTTCTCCTCGATCCGCCCGAGGCGCTGGAGGACGAGGGCGATGCCCAGCCCCACCTCGGAGATGAGCACGAAGACGCCGGCGATGAGCGCCCGGTTCCACTCCCAGCGGTAGAGGTACAGCACGAGGTACACGCCCGAGCCGATCAGCACGAGGAGAGCGGCCAGCTGGGCCACCCGGCCCGCTCTCATGCGACCCCCTCGTCGACGCCCACGATGCTCACCTCGCCGGTGGCGCCGTCGACGGCGACGATCGTGCCCGCCGGGAAGCGGGTGGTGGCGCCCTCGATGCCCACCGCCGTGGCCACGCCGTACTCCCGGGCGAGGATGGCGAGGTGGGAGAGCACGCTCCCCGTCTCGGCCACCAGCCCGGCCAGGCGGGGGAGGAGGGGGGCGAGGTCGGGGTCGAGGGTGCGGACGACCAGCACCGAGCCCGGCGGGGGCGGTCCGACACCGTCGTGCACCGGGCCCATGCCCCGTCCGCCACCTGCTCCGGTCCCGCCACCCTCCCGGCGGGAGGGGATCACCGCCACCGGTGACCCGTCGGAGGCGAGGCGGAACCGAGCGGGAAGAGGAGGCGCCACCGATGCCGGCCGGCGGTCGGCGATCCCCTCGGGAAGCGCCCCGCCGGAGACGACGTCGCCCAGCTCGGCCAGGGTGAGCCACCGGGCGGACTCGCGGTCGGGGAGCACTCCCCGCCGCTCGAGCCGGCCGGCCAGCTCCCACGCCGCCCGGGCGGCCAGCTCCTGCACCCAGCGGGCCCGGAGCCGCAGGGCCTCGCGAAGGGTGGCCATGGGGTCGGCATCGCCGACCGACGGCGTGGTTGGCGGCGCGGGGGGGAGGGGAGCGGGAGGGCCGACGCGCGGAGGCACCAGGGCGAGCACGGTCGGGCGGCGGGCGAGGATCTCGTCGTCGGACCAACCCTCGGCCCTCCCGGCGGACAGGGCCCGCAGCCCCATCGACGCGGCGGTGACCGACGTGGTGTCGGTGGCGACGAGCCATCCCATCAGCACCTCGTGGCCACCGAGGGCCACCAGGCGCTGGCGGGTGCTCTCGAGCAGCTGGACGAGCTGGCGGTCGGTGAGCCGCCCCAGCGGCGGGACGGCGAGGAGCTCGGCGTCGGCCCGGGCGACCAGGTCGCCGGCGAGGGACGGGAGCGCCGCCCGGAGGCGTCCGACCCGCCAGGCGGCGATCAGGCGCCGGACCGGGGGGCGCGGGTCGAGGCGCCCGAGGAAGCCCCGCCGCTCGGCGTCGGGAGCGAGGAGGGCGAGGTCGGCGGCGACCCGGCCGCCGACGGTGGTCACGACCGACGACCGGCTGAGCTGGCGGCGCGACGCCGTCCCGGCCAGCCGCAACGCCTCGACGAGGGCGGTCCGGAGGGGGACGAGCCAGAGCTCCTCCTCGAGCACCGACAGCGGCTCGGGGAAGGTCTCGGCCACCGGGCCGGGCCCGAGCAACGGGCCCTTGGCGGCGGGGGCCACCGCGGTGATGGGCCGGCTCTGCAGCAGCCAGAGGCGGCCCTCGTCGTCGAAGGCCCACTCCACGTCCTGGGGCCCGCCGAACACCGAGGCGGCGTGGCGGGCGAGGGAGGCCAGCAGGTGTCGCCGGTGGCGGCCGAGGAGGGTCTCGGCGCCGTCGCCCGACGCCTCGAGGAGCCGGCCGTGCCGCGACATCACCGACCGCACGCCGTTCACGTCGCCGCTCACCAGGGCGGCGGGGCCGTCGTCGATGGCCGCCACCACCATCCGGTCGTGCCGCCCGGTGACGGGGTCGACGGCGAAGAGGACACCGCCGACGGAGGCGTGGAGGAAGGGCTGTACCAGCACGGCCATCGGCGCCTGGGTGCCGCCGCTGCCGTCGATGGGGACCACCTTGCTCGAAGCGAGGACGGTGTCCACCGCCGACCGGAAGTCGTCCCAGCCCCGGACGTCGACGCCCGACGTGAACACGCCGGCCATCGAGCTCGACTGGTCGTCCTCGACCGTCGACGACGACCGCACGACCACAGAGCGGGAGCCCCGCGCGGAGAGCTGCCGCCACGCGTCGCGCAGCGACACCTCGACCGACAGCTGGGCGCCGTTGGGCCGTGCGAGCAGCGAGGCGGCGGCGCCGGTGGTGATCACGAAGCCGGGGAGCACGGGGAGCCCCGCGCCCACCGCCCGGGCCAGGGCGGCGGCCTTGGCCCCCACCACACGGGGGTCGGCCGCCGCCGGGTCGTCGAGCGACACGATGAGCTGGTCGTCGGTCGCCGGCTCTTCCAGGACGAACGCCACCGTGCCTCCCGTCACAACTCCCTGACCGGCTCGAACAGTCGGGACGCCCCCGGCATTCCGATCGCGAGCTTGTGAACCGAATCACTTCGTTTGGGACGTCCCATCGCGGGGTAAAAGAGCACGTTCGGCGCTCCCAGATACCCTCCTCGTCGATGCCCGAGGAGCCCGGCGACGACGCCGACCGCCTGCCCGCCGACCTCGACGTCACCGCCTACGTCGGCCGCTACACGTTCCCCGACATCCGCCGCCGGCGCATCCCCGCCCTGCTCTACCTGGTCGTGGCCACGGGGTGCTTCGCCCTGTGGGTCACGGCGTCGGACGGGACGTCGGTGCTCGTGAACGGCGGGTTCCTCGGGGCGGCGGTGGCGCTCCTCCTCATCGGGTGGTACCACCTCGTCGCCGCCTGGCCGCTCGCCGTCCGCGACACCGACGCCCTCGTCGCCGCGGCCCGCGCCGTAGGCTTCCCCGTCGGCCACGCGTCGGCCCAGCTCGGGTGGCGGGGGCTGCGCAGCCGCCCGACCTGGCGCATCCTCCTGTAC
This sequence comes from Acidimicrobiales bacterium, assembly GCA_036259055.1. Taxonomy (GTDB): domain Bacteria; phylum Actinomycetota; class Acidimicrobiia; order Acidimicrobiales; family AC-14; genus DASZJY01. The sequence goes on from DATACM010000458.1 coordinate 3,233, forward strand.
TCCGGTGAAGACCCTCCCGAGCGGCGCGGCCTGGTCCTCGTCGACGGGGTGAGCGGCGAGGTCCTCGATCACTTCGTCGAGGACAACCCCGAGGACTGGTCGCAGTTCGACAGGTAGGAAGTGACACGTGGGCGGCGTGTCCTGAAACATAAAGGACGAAATGTACTTCGTCAACCACGAATCATGTGACAGACTGCACTCGTGGCCGTCGGCCGAGACTGGACCTTCCTGAGCACCCATGCCCTGGTGTTCCTGGCCGTGGCCCAGAACCCGGAGGCGACGCTGCGCCAGATCGGCGAGGTGGTGGGGATCACCGAACGGGCGGCGCAGCAGCGCGTCGCCGACCTCGTCCAGGAGGGGTACCTGCGCCGGTTCAGGGAAGGCCGGCGCAACCGCTACGAGGTCGTGGGGACGAAGGGCATGCGGCACCCGCTCAACGGCGATCGGGCCGCGGGTGAGCTGCTGGACCTCGTGTCCGGCGAGCCGGTGACCGGCAACGGCTAGGGGCGGCCGCGCACCTGGTTCAGCACCCGCTCGATGTCACGCAGGTGATGGGACCCCTCGTGGACGGCGTTGCGGGTGAGGTCGAGGATGCTCCGCTCGCCGTAGTCGAAGCGCCCGAGGCGGGTCCACCCGTCGGCCTCGACCGTGTCGAGGGTCGCCGCCAGGTCGGCGCACGCGGTCTCGAGATCGGAGAGGACCTGCGGGAGCGGCCGCTCGTTGTAGGGGGGCCGCTCGCCGAAGGCACCGGAGACGGCCCGCTCGTCGGGGTCCCACGAAGGCGGGAAGGACGGTCGCTCCTCGAT